>JAJDDS010000330.1 GCA_029260195.1 Phycisphaerae bacterium | reverse complement strand
GCCTCACCCATGAGCGCGAACAACTGCGCTTTGTCGTAATTCGATGTCAGAATCGAGTCCGTATCCTCGTACGGAATGATGTGGGCTGTTGTAAGGCACGGTGGCGGGCCGACGGACCCCTGCGTCGTCGCGCTGACGACGGGCAATGCCTTCTTCGCCGGATCCTCGATCAACCCCGACGCCACCGCTTCGCGCAAGTCAGCCAGCGCGTCGTCAGTGAGAATCACTTCTCCCTGGAGCGCCGAATCCGACGCGAAAACAGACGCCGGCGCCGCAGCCACCGTCTCACCAGAGCCACGCGACGGGTCCGCTCCTCGCGCCGCTGCTGACGACAATCCGAGTGAGAACAACAACGTCACTACCGCGCGCGCGGCGTCCGCTCGAACGGCTTGAATCGATGCAAACATGGTTTTCTCCGGTGTCGGTGGCCCGCTCAACTCGGTCCATCTTAGCGAATCTTGTGTCAAGCGGTGCGGGAGCTTGTTGTTCGTTGTGTCAACTTGTCGAAATGACCCATCACCGGAGCGACGATCGACCGTCACATACACACCCAAACGGGGATCCCGGAGGCAATGCAGCGGGGCCACGAGCCAACCTCTGTACTCCGCGGCTGGCTAACGCCCGGTCATTGACGGCGGACCGGTCAGTTGTTTCGCGGGCGGGAGGTTCGGTTTCGGGCGGTTCTTGAACTTCTCGTAGTTCTCGGTGTGCAGACTGGTCAGCTCGATCGGACGACCTCTGACAAACATGTGCGTGACCTGCGCCACC
Organism: Phycisphaerae bacterium; assembly: GCA_029260195.1. Taxonomy (GTDB): domain Bacteria; phylum Planctomycetota; class Phycisphaerae; order UBA1845; family UBA1845; genus OFTM321. The sequence continues at coordinate 17,152 of JAJDDS010000330.1, read as the reverse complement.
GTCTGCATCGGCGCGTGCGTCGTCACGATGATGTCCGCTTGTTTGCCGACGTCCAGTGAACCAAGACGATCACTGACACCAAGCACGTCGGCGGCACCGAGCGTCAGCGCGTGCAGCGCGCGATCGGGATGAAGCCCGTGTGCAACCGCCATTCCAGCGTTGCTACCAAGATCGTAGGCGTTCGGCGCGCTGTCGGTGGCGAAACACCACCGCACGCCGGCACGCTCCAAGTCAGCCGCACACCGATAGATCGAATCCCAACTTTCGAATCCGCCGCGGGGGTAACTAAGCACACGCGACAGAATGACCGGGATGTTTTTCTCCGCGAGTACGTCCGCCAGCTTCCACGCTTGCGTTCCACCGGTGATGATGATCCTCAGCTCGTTCCTCTCGGAGAACTCGATCGCGTCGAGTATGGGCTTGTACGACGAAGCCGGCACGATGACGGGCTTCTCACCGCGCACGTACGGGATCATCGCCTCCAATCGCAAGTCACGATCCGGCGCCAGTTCCGGTTGTGTGCGACCGGCGTCGACGGCCGCGGCGTAGCGCCGGGCTTTCCGCAGAAACTCCTCGATTTCGCGAACTGCTGTCTCGTGGTCTTTCTTGCGCTCCTCCTTCTTCTCCCCGGTCAGGCGTGCGGGAAGACTGGGTATGGACATGTGCAACGCTACGTCATCGCGCACCAGCATTTCGTCGGCTGTCCAACCATCGAGATTGACCAGCGCGCTGCGCCCGGAAATGGTCCCGCCGGTCGGTTTGACGAGTTGCGTGGTGGTCCCCGCGGTGCGCGCGATACGAATGTGGGCGCTGTGTGGGTGGATGGCTGACGCGGTCCGAAGCTCGGGCGCGAAGCGGGCGATATCGAAGTTGTCGCGGGTCGCGCGCAGGCTGCCGACTTCCGTCAGCCCGAGCGAACCCCCGCCGTCGATCAACCCGGGATAGACGTGCAGACCCGTCGCGTCGACCACGCCGGCGCCGGGCGGTATGTCGAGGTTCGCCCCCACCGCGTCGATCAGCCCGTTGCGTATCACGACCGTCCCATTGGGGATCGGGTCGCGGCTGACGGGATGGACCGTCCCACCGACGATGGCGTAAAGCTGATGCGGCGATACGGGGCGCCCACGGTTCGCCGATCGATTCCACTCGAACGGACCCGCATCAACCACTGGCTCGACGTGCGTGTCCGCGAAGAACACCTCACCTTCGATCAAGGTCATGACGTTGCGGGCGTACGTGTTGAGCGGGTGTCCGTTGAAGATCGCCAAGTCGCCGTCTTTGCCAACTTCGATACTCCCCAGCCGATCCTCGAGACCGAGTTGAATGGCCGCGTTAAGCGTCACCAGCCGCAGCGCCTGGTTCTCGTTGAGATCGCCCCATTTGATGCTCTTGGCGGCTTCGATCCCGAAGTACCGGATCGTGTTCGGCGAGTCGGAGTTGATCGTCGTGGTAATGCCATGTTGTGTCATCAAGGCGGCGTTGTGCGGGACGGCGCCGTAGGCTTCGATTTTGTACGCCCAGAAGTTCGAGAAGGTGGAGGCTGCCGCACCGTGTCGCGCGATCTCGGGAGCGATGCGATAGCCCTCGAGTATGTGTTGCAGCACGGCGATACGGATGCCGAAATCCTCAGCCACCGCCATCAGTCGGACGATCTCATCGCTGCGGTAGCAGTGGGTGTGGACCCAGATGTCCCCGCGAAGGACCTCAGCCAGGGCCTCCAGACGCAAGTCGCGCCGCGGCGCGAGCACGTCGCGACCTCGTTCGATTGCGGCGCGGTAGTCCACCCATTCCCGGTCGTATCGCCAACCGGCGACCATGGCGTCGCGGAGCACGGCTTCGACACCCATGCGCCCGTTCGGGAACCGTTTGCCGTGCGCGTTGGGCCAGTTAGACTGCTTGACGTTCTCGCCGAGCGCCCACTTCATGGTGCGCGGGGCGTCGTCCACGATCATCTCACCCACGGGGCGCTTGTACTTGAGTTTGAACACGACGTTCTGCCCGCCGACGGGATTGGCGGACCCGTGCATGGCGTGCGTCGTGGTCACCCCGCCCGCCAGCGCCCGGAAGATGCCCACGCTATCATTGCGCACGGTGTCAGCCACACGCACCTCGGCACTGATCGACAGCGCGCTCTCGTTGATACCGTCGATCGCCATGTGCGAGTGACAGTCGATCATCCCGGGGATGACGTATTGACCCGTGGCGTCGATCACGGTGATGTCGGGCGGTTCGGAAACGTCCGGGCCGATCTCGATGATCTTGCCGTCTTGAATCAGGATCGAGGTGTTCTCGAGCGTGGGTCCGGAGACGGTTATGACGGTGGCGTTGCGAATCAGCACATCGCCGCCGGTCCGCGTGGCTGGCGTGCGATCGGCTTCGATCTCGCACCTCCATGTCGGTCCCTGGTCCTCGTCGGTATCGGTTTCGGCGACGTCGGGCTCTTCCGCCGGATCGTCCGGTTCATCGGCGTCGGCCTTGTCTTTCTTATCGCCGTCCGTTTTCTCCTTGTCGTCGTCGCGGTTGAACTCGAACTTCTTGCCGTCGGCGAACACCCATCGAGTCTTGGTCTTCTCATCGTCGAGCGACCGGGTCATGACCACGACGTTGGCGAGTTGGCCCGCTTCGATGCGGCCGAGCTGATTCGCCATGTGAAACATGCGGGCCGGTGCGTGCGTCAGGGCCGCCAGGGCGGCGTCAACGGGAAACCCGCGATCGATCACCATGCGCAGATTCTTGAGCAATTCCGACGGGTTCTTTAGGTCGCCCGTCGCGAGGGCAAACTCGACGCCGGCTTCGTGGAGCGCGACGATGTTGGTCACCTGCTCCTCCCACAAACGGCGACGCTCCCTGCGGAGCTTCAGCGGTTCGTAGATGCGATCCTTGTCGTCGTTCGACTCCTTCTTCGCTTCGGGCTCTTCCGCGTTCGACGTCTCCGGCTTGGCGCCCTCCTTCTTGCTTCCCTTGTCCGTGTCCTTCCCGTATTCGGGCTCCTCGTCGAATTTGAGGCTGACGATGACGGGGACGTCGTCAGCCTCGAGGCGGTCGATGACTTTGTGCGCTTGCTTGGCGCCGCTGATGATGATCTTCAGGTTGAATTCCTCGGCGAGGTTTAGCGCCCGGTTGATTTCATGTTCAGAGTTGGCCTGGAAAACCACGGGTATCGCGCCGGATAGAACCGGGCGCAGCGCGCGCAGCGCCGGATCGGACGGCGGGCGTTCCGCGCGGCGCGGATGCCGACGGTGGAACCGCTCGCGCTCGATGGACCACTGCGCGTCGAGCAACGCCTGGCGAAACTCCGCGAAAACGCCGAGGAGGGAGTTGGGATACGCGCCTGGCTCCCAAACACTGAACGACGCGTGCTGTGCGAGGCCTGTCGCAACGAGCGACCGCCGGATCGGCGCGTCCGACATGCTGACGACAGCACTCGTCCCGCCGAAGATCCCACCGCGCGGCGCGGCCAACACCGTCGTGAAACCAGCCTCGCGAAACTTGTCGATGTCGTCGCTGCTCGGCGCGTAGTGCTCTTCAGCGCGGTACTGCGGATAGATGCCCCTGCGATTCGCCCGGCGCGTCTCGGGAAGCGCCCGTTGGCGATGGTCGGGGTTCTCATCCTCGGTCCGTTGGCGATGTGCCTCGTCGCGCGGTTCCTCGGGAATGCCCAAGTAGGCGTGCGCCGAGAAGAACCCGGGGTAGGCGATCATACCATCGGCACTGATGACCTCCGCGTGCGGCGGCGGCGTGATGTCATCGCCCACGGCGACGATGCGCCCGTTTTCGATCAGGATCGTCGCATTGTCGTAGCTCGGTCCCCCGTGATTGACCACCTTCACGCCCGTAATGGCGATCGGAAACTCCGGTTGCGACGCCGCAGCCGTCGCCGCGAAGAAGATCGGTACGATGAGCATCCACGCGACTTGATGAACGCGGGCAAACGTGTTGGGCGTCCGCATGACGGGAATTCTCCGAGGATTCGAGGGATGTCGTGGCCGGCGCCGCGCCCGACGCACCGGCGACCGATACCAGCCAATCTAGTGGGGCCGGACGCGGGTGTCGAATCCGCCGATCGACTCCCGACGGTTGCACTCGCGCCCATACGTGCGAGAATCAACGGCGACATGGCGATTCTCGTACGCAATCTGAGGCTGGGGATCGAGGAGCCCGAGACGCAACTCGTGCGAGTCGTCGCTCGGCGTCTGAAAGTTGAGCCGTCAGCGATCCGAGCCTACGCGCCCGTGCGGCGGTCGCTCGACGCCCGCGATCACAACGACGTGCACTTCGTCTACCACGTTGAAGCCGCACTCGACGAAAGTGCCGAGCAGGAACGGACGCGCGTCTCGCGGCTGGGGTTGCGGGATGCCGTCCTTCTCGAACGCAAGCTCGCCGCCGACCCGCCGATCGGCAGCCAACCGCTACCCGCCCGACCCATCGTCGTCGGATTCGGACCGGCGGGCATGTTCGCGGCGTTGCGACTGGTGAAGTTCGGATTCAAACCGATCGTGCTTGAGCGCGGCGTCGGTGTCAGGCAGCGACACCGCGACGTGCTCCAAACCTTTTACCGGGATCACGCGTTCAATCCACAGTCCAACCTGCTGTTCGGCGAGGGCGGCGCGGGCACCTACAGCGATGGCAAGCTCTACACCCGCATCAGCGACCCGCTCGTGCGCACCGTCCTCCAGTGGTTCTACTTCCACGGCGCCGACCCCGACATCCTGACCGACGCTCGCCCCCACATCGGAAGCGACCGATTGCCCACCGTCTGCCGCACCATCCGAAAACACCTCGAACGCGAGGGCACCGACATCCGCTTCGAGTCGCAATTGCACGACCTGACCATCGCCGACGGCGCCATCAGCAGCATCGAGGTCAACGGCCGGCGCGAACCAGCCGGTCCCGTCATTCTCGCCGTCGGACACTCCGCAAGGGATACCATGCGGATGTTGCACGATGCCGGCGTGACCATCGAAGCCCGCCCGTTCCAGATCGGCGTGCGGATCGAACACCCGCAGGAAATGGTCGACGCCTGGCAGTACGGACAAATGGCCGGCCACGACAACTTGCCCCCGGCTGAGTATCACGTCGTCGCCAAAGGGGCAGCCGGTGAGGGGCGAGACTGTTACAGTTTCTGCATGTGCCCCGGCGGGGCGATCCTGCCGTCCAACGAAGACCACGGGCTAATCGCCACAAACGGCGCCAGCAAGTCCAAACGCGGCGAGCCCTTCGCCAACAGCGGGCTGGTCATTTCATACCCGGCGCGCGGAGGGACCGCCAATCCGCTGGGCGGTGTCGAGTTTCAACGCCAATGGGAGGAGAAAGCCTACCTCACCACCGGCGGAACCTATCGCGTACCAGCCCAGCGTGCGCCGGACTATCTCGCCGGTCGCAAGTCGGACGGCAAACTAGAAACCAGCTACCCGCTCGGCGGGCACTGGACCGACATTCGATCGGTCGTACCACCCGACGTCGCCGCTGCCGTCGCCAAAGCGCTGCCCATCTTGAATCGCAAGATGCCCGGATTCGCCGGGCCCGACGCCCTAGTCACCGCGCCCGAAACGAGGGTCAGCTCACCGGTTCGGTTTCCGCGCGACCCCGACCTCCGAACAGCCGTCGGCGTCGACAACCTCTACCCAGCCGGCGAGGGGGCTGGCTACGCCGGCGGCATCATCAGCGCCGCCATTGACGGCATCAAATCCGCCGATGCCCTCATCCGCCGCTACGCCCCCACCCCTTGACGGACAACCCCCATCGCCCCGTCCGCCCGGAAGTGCCATCCCGCCGCAAGCCGATACAATGGGGCGCGATGAGCGACGACCGCGTGAAAATCCTTCGCGAGAAGATCAGCCGGTTTCCCAAGACACCGGGCGTCTACCTGATGAAAGATGCACATGGGCGCGTGCTCTACATCGGGAAAGCCAAGAGCCTCCGCGCCCGCGTCGGAAGCTACTTTCAGCCATCGGCGGACCTGCTGAACACGCGGGGACCCGACATCGCGCGGATGGCGACGAAAGTCGCCGACATCGACTTCCTGGACTGCGACACCGAGGTCGACGCCCTTCTCAAAGAAGCCCGCCTCATCAAGGACATCCAACCGCCGTTCAACGTCGCCCTCAAAGACGGCAAGACCTTTCCCTATATCGAAATCACCACCCGGGATGATTTTCCGGGGATATACGTCACCCGCACACCCCGCCTCAAGGGGAGCAAGCTCTACGGTCCGTTCGCGAGCCCGTTGTCCGTGCGCGACGCGGTCAACGCCCTGCAAAAAGTTTTCAAGTTCCGATCATGCGAGATGGAGATCACCGACGGCGACGAATCACGACGGTTCTTCCGGCCTTGCCTGCTCCACGCCATCAACCAATGCACCGCGCCCTGCGCCGATCTCATCTCCAAGGACGATTACAAGAAGGACGTCGATCGTGTGAGAAAGTTTATGGCCTCCAAGCGCAGCGTCGTCGTGCGACAGATGACAAAGGAAATGGACGCAGCCGCAGAGCGGCGCGACTACGAGGAGGCGGGTCGCATGCGGGATCGCATCAAGGCCATCCAGTCGCTCGCGCTTTCGGGCGACGTACACGCCGACGTGCAGCCGGAGGTCTTCTACACCGATCCGACGCAGGGGCTGGAGAAGCTCGCGGACCTGCTCGGGATCGAGCAACCGCCGCGCAGCATCGAGGGGATCGACATCGCCAACCTCATGGGCGAAGAGACGGTGGGCTCACTGGTCTGCTTCATCGACGGAAAGCCGTTCAAGAACGGGTACCGCCGGTTCAAGATCAAGTCGCATGAGGGCTCGGACGACTACGCCAGCATCCGCGAAGTCGTCGCGCGACGCTACCGATATGCGGCTGACGGTGAGGAACTTTTCCCCGACATCATTCTGATTGACGGCGGGCTGGGTCAACTGCATGCAGCCCAGGAGGCGTTCAACGAGATGGACATGCAACCACCGATGGTTATCTCGCTGGCGAAACGCATGGAGGAGATTTACATTCACGCCCGCTCCTCCCCCATTCGTCTGCCACGCAACAACCCGGCGCTGCGTTTGCTGCAACAGATCCGCGACGAGTCCCACCGTTTCGCACAACACTACCACCACATCCTTCGCCGCAAGAAGACCTTCGACGAGGACGCTCACGAAGGCCGCCGCCCGCCGGACAAGAACGCGACAAGAAAGAAACGGAAGTAAGCGCGCAGTGACAGTGCGGCACATAGTAGCCAATCCTCGATTCTCGCGCTCGGCCGCGAGGACGTCGCGTTTCATCGTCCCGCAGGGACGGAACGACGATAGCCCAGCGATTCATCGCTGGGACATGGCATGGATGTAGCAATACAAAGTCCTGCAGGGACGACTGAAAATGGACTGACGCCCATCCGTCCCTGCGGGACGATCGCGACGCCCTTTGAGCATTCAGTTGAGGCTACTTCGCCTTGTACCGTGAGGACTCCTACCCGGTCCCCCCCATTGCCGGAACGCTTAGCGCACCGGAGCCAATGCGCGCGACGAGAACATCGATGGCGGCTTGGAGTTGGCGATCGATCAGGGTGGCCGGCGTCCGGGCGGAGGGATCGTCCATTTTCGGCGACGGCGATGCGTCGACCGTGTGACGCGACGCGCGAACCGCTTCCGTTTCGGACGCGTCGAGTGGTACCATCACGTCCGGCGTGATGCCCCACTCCTCAGAGCCGGCGTTATCCGGCGTTCGATGGATGATGCGGCCACCGGGGAGTTGGTAGTGGGCGATCGTGAGCTTGATTCCGCCGTCGCTCCCGTGCAGCGCGATGAACTTCTGCACGCTGCCCTTGCCGAAGCTGCGCTCCCCAACAACGACGGCGCGGCCATGATCCTGAAGCGCACCAGCCACAATCTCAGACGAACTGGCGGACCCGTTGTTGACGAGCACCACGAGCGGGAGGGCACTATCGGTCTGAGGAGCGGTGGCTGCGTATGTGTCGATCGCCTCTCTCCGCGTCACGGTGGTCAGAATCGTCCCCGATTCAACAAATCGATCGACCAGGGCGATGGCCTGCGGCAGCAGACCGCCCGGGTTGAAACGCAGGTCGATGACCAACGCGGCCGCGCCTTCTTGCTCGATGATCCGCAGCGCGGCGTCGAAGTCGTCGATCATCCCGTCGACAAACTGTGACACACGGATGTACGCGATGTGGCGCTCGGGATCGACGAGATAGTCCCACCGTTCGCGCGGCCGGCGCCGAAACCCCCGCACGACGCCGCGATTGACGCGCGATCTGTCGACCGTGAATTCGACCGTCCCCTTCGTCGGGCGGGCGAGTGTCAGTTCGACGTGCGTGTCCGGCTCCCCCACCAGCAGGTTCTCGACATCCACCACAGAGAGTTCCTCGGTCGACCGCCCCTCAACCGCCAGAACGACATCGCCCGGGTGGATCCCGGCGCGCATGGCTGGGCTTTGGTCAACAGGCGCGATGACCGTGATCTTCCCGTCCGCCATCCCCAGTTCCAACCCGATCCCGATGTACGCGCCGGTGTGCTGAAACTTGAAATCCGCCATCCGCTCGGGGGTGATGTAGCCGCTATAGGGATCGAGCTGCAGCATCATGCCCCGGATGGCGCCGTCGACCAGCTTGCGGTCGGGCGACTGCTCGACGAAGTGGCGTTTGATCAGCGCGTCCACCTCGACCAACGGCGCGTACGTCCGATAGACCGTGTCCTGCTCGGCGATCATCGGCGAGAGACGGTAGAACATCGTCGTGATGATCACGAGGATGCAAAGCCAGATGGTGTTGCGACCGGTCATAGAGCGTCATCGGGCGCGCAGCCACCTCCCGGGGTTCCGCGCGGCGTATGGGGTCTCATCGTCACGTTTGCGGCGCGGGGACAGTACGCCCCCCGCCCGGGTCAGTGGGACCGAGCGCCGAGGCGGATGCGGTACAGGACCGCCAGCGCCCAGACAAGTTGGTCCTTCGCGTGTCGCGTCACCGGGAAGGACTCGTTTATCGGAATCAGGTGGATGCGCGTCGCAGCCGGGCGGTAGAGCTTGCAGGTCACGCCCATCTGATTCCGAAGTTGCAAGACCGCCGGGCGACCGCGTTGCGCACCACGACTCGGCGACACAATGACCAAATCACCGTGCTCGATCACTGGCGACATGCTGTCCCCATCCACCCGAAGGGCGAAGGCGTCCGGCACGTCACGGCGCAAAGCGCCCGCGGTGATAAACTCGGTCACCGATACCGGACCGATCCGGACCGGATCCGGAAACTGTGAGAGTCGCACGTCGCACGTCTGGCTGCCGGCCGCGACTTCGGCATCCGGGACATCCGCTTGACCGGTGAAGTGGGCGGTCGGTCGACCGCTCTGAACCAGCTCGTCGAGCAGATTGCGCTTCGGCGCGGGACCGATCCAGAAGCACGGCACGCCCGCAGCCGTCCGTCCCAACACCGGGATGGTCGCTGTCGCGCGGCCGGTTGATGTCGGCTGAACGCGCGGGGCGGGCGGTTCGAGTTGGGCTGCGTCGTCCAGCAGATCGAACAGGGCGGTCATGGCTGCGGCACCGCCGGGCGTGCGGCCGAGCACATCGGCGAACCGTCCGAGCACAAACCCGTCGCGCGGGCGGGCGACCACTGGGCCCAAATCGCCGGTGCTGGTAACGAACTGACCCGTGAGTAGCCAGCGCAGATCAACACCCGTGACTTGGCTGATGCGGACAAGGACGCTGACCGGCGCGGCCCGTGTGCGTTCATACGCGCGATAGGTACCGGCGTTAATCCCCAGCGCCCGCGCACACCGCGCCGCCCCCCTCGGTCCAAACGTCCGACCGCGCGCGTCGCGCGTGCGTGTCACAATGTCGCGGTCGGGTTGTGTGCGAGGTGCGGACATGGCAATTCTCGTCCCGGGTGAATAGCCTACGGGAGCGGCCACTCACCATCAAGCGTGAACCCGCCGCCGGCATTGTGCTGAGTCGCGGGGGCTGTTAGGCTCGCCCAGTCGGGTACGTCCGATGTTCGGGATTGGATGGTCGGGGCATGAAGGACAAGTGGTACGCAGCCGGTCTGGCGTTCGAGTGTACGCAGTGCGGCAACTGCTGCAGCGGGGCGCCGGGTTATGTCTGGCTGACCAAGGAAGAGATCCGGCGCATCGCCAAGCATCTCGGAAACAAGGAAGCGTGGCTGGGGAAGGAGCACCTCCGGCGCGTCGGTCTCAAGTACAGCCTGACGGAACTTCCGGACGGCGACTGCGTGTTCCTGCGACGCGACGGGAACAAGGCGTACTGCGGAATCTACGAGGTGCGGCCGCTGCAGTGTCGGACGTGGCCTTTCTGGACGGCGAATCTCAAATCCGAATCGGGCTGGAACTACGCGGTCGAGACCTGCCCGGGTGTGAACCGCGGGAAGCGGTACGACTTCGTCGCCATCGAAGCGCTTCGGCTGAAGAAATCGTGGGACTAAATCGCGCAACGATGTTCGATTGTCATGCTGAGCGAAGCGAAGCATCTTGCCGGGATCCCGGCAAGATTCCTCGCTCCGCTCGGAATGACAACGTCCGACACTTGCCGTCTTGCGTGGTGACACCGTGGGCGTAAACTTGCCGGTTGCGGAGGTTCTCGAAGCGGCCTCCAACGCCGCTCTGCTGTCGTCGGTGGAGACCCTGTACGCCGAACTCGATGCGCGGATCGACGCCCGAAACCCCGTCTGCCTGAACCGCGGCGACTGCTGCAAGTTCGGCGCGTTCGGACATCATCTATTCGTGACCCCCGTAGAGTTGGCCTACTTCGTCGCGCGGGTCGAGGGGCACGATTCGATGGATGACCGCGCCGGTTCATGTCCCCACCAGCATGAAGGCCGCTGCACCGTGCGGGATGCGAGGCCGATGGGGTGCCGGGTTTTCTTCTGCGAGCCAGCCAGCCAAGGATGGCAACCGGATGAGTCCGAGGACACGCTCACGCGGATAAAGGCATTACATCAACGGTTTAATCTGCCCTACGCATACGTCGAGTGGCTGGGCGCCCTGGCGGAAATTGACAGGGTCCGGCGGGGTTCGTAGGATGCCACACTTGTGTCGGGCGCGTTTGGAAGCGCCGCGACCCGGTGAACGACGATCAATGGGAATGCCTACGATGAAGCGTTTTTGGATGGCTTGCTGGTCCGTCGGACTGGTCTGTGTGATCCTCTCAACTGGTTGCAACGTCGGACTCTTGACGGCACACACCGCCAATGCGGGGAAGATGGTGATGATGTCGCAGGGTTTGGGCCCTACACTGACCCAATCCGCCGGCGAGCATCTGCACGTCATCAACGCGACGATCGACATGGATCGCAGAGCGCTCTTCGAGGACCTGGATATATTGTACCAGACCGATCGGCCGACGCGGTTGACCCGCTGGATCGAGCGCTGACGCCGGACGCAGTCGAATTGTCATAACCGCCTTCGGTGCACAACTTCAATCCACACCGAAGGCGTTTGCTTGCGCGGAATGCCCCCGCAGCCAGTCGACACGACCATGGCGTACGTGAAACTGATCGAAGTCGTCCGATGCGCGGAGGGATGCGGGACGTTCGTCGAACACGACGGGCGCGAGCTGGCCGTGTTCCGGCTCACCAACCCCACCCGCGTCGTCGTGACCGACAACGCCTGTCCGCACGCCAACGGCAACCTTTCCGCCGGAGACGTCGTTGGCCAGGTAGTATCATGCCCGTGGCACGATTGGCGGTTCGATCTGAACACCGGCGTCTGCGTCGATTCCGCCCACCCGCGGGTGGCGCGATACCCGGCTGAGTCCCGCGACGGATTCGTGTATGTCGATCTCGACGCGACCGGCGAATCGGACCACTAGCCAGCATGTCACGCGCCACCAACGATCTTGATACCGTCCGCACCGCGAGAATGATCGGCGAGCGGATGCGACCCGAGCATGGCGAAGCACTCCTCGCATTCCACCGAGATGAACGCGTCATGGCCACCCTGGGCGGCGTGTGGACGGTGGATCGCGCCGCGGACGCTCTGCAAGAAAACCTGCGACACTGGGATGACCACGGGTTCGGAATCTGGATCTTCCACAACGCCGAGAGCGACCGAGCGGGATCTGCAAACGACAGGCTCGTAGCCCGTGGCGGGCTGCGATGGGTCGAGGTCGGCGGGAAACGCGAGGTCGAGATTGCCTACGCCGTAGCCGCCGACCGCTGGGGACGCGGGATCGCTACCGAGTTGGCCGAGATGTGCATCCAGGTCGCGTTCGAGCGACTGAAACTGGAATCCGTGGTGTCGTTCACCATGACCACCAACATCGCGTCGCAGCGCGTGATGCAAAAAACCGGGCTGATCTGCGAACGCAACGTGGTCCACGCGGACCTACCCCACGTGCTGTACCGCGTGACCGCGGGCGACTGGCGCGCGACCGGGAACGCGCCCCCAGCCAACGGATAGCCGGCCCTTTCGTGCGCCCCAGCCTTGCGTTCGCATGCCGATTGCGCAAGACTGCCGAACGGAAGGTGTGTGATTGGCCATGACAGCCGAAACGCATGACATCGACGCACTCCGCGCCCGGACGCGTCAGCTCGCCGAGCTCGCCCGAGACGAAGACCTCGGCGCGGGCGACATCACCAGCGCGCTGATCGGCACAAACAACCCAGCCGAGTTCACACTGGTTGCGCGAACGCGCGGCGTGCTCGCCGGGCGAATGATCGCGAATGACATCATCGCCGTCTACAGCGACTCGATCGACCTCCGATGGACGGACGCGGGTGGCGACGGCGCGCTCGTCGACGCCCATTCCGGACTGCTGGCGCTCCTGCGCGGCCCCTGCCAAGCCGTACTCGAAGCCGAGCGCGTCCTGCTCAACTTCCTGCAATGTCTGTCCGGTATCGCGACCGCGACGCGAGCTTACGTGGACGCGGTGGCTGGCACCGGCGCGGAAATCTACGACACGCGTAAGACCACCCCCGCCTGGCGCGTGTTGGAGAAATATGCCGTGCGCTGCGGCGGCGGACGCAACCACCGCATGGGATTACACGACGCGATTCTGATCAAAGACAACCACCTGGCAGGGATTTCGACCGAACGGCTGGCTGGTCGCGTGTTCGATATGTTGAACGCCGCAGCCGCACTCGAGCCCCAGCCCGCGTTCGTCGAGGTCGAAGCCGACACCATCGATCAAGTGCGCGAGCTGTTCAAGGTAACCGGCATCAACGTCATTCTGCTGGACAATTTCTCGACCGATTGTCTGCGGCGCGCCGTCGCCGAGCGCGACAGCCTGAACCTGCGCGGCAAGGTCGCCCTCGAAGCCTCCGGCGGCATCACCCTCGACACCGTCCGCTCCGTGGCTGCAACCGGCGTCGACCGCATCTCCGTCGGCGCCATCACCCATTCAGCCCCGGCCCTCGATCTGGCACTCGAGCGCACGACCTGAGCGAGTAACCGCACCATGGCGACTATTCTGGGAATCGAATCATCCTGCGACGAGACAGCCGCCGCGATCGTGGTCGACGGGCGGGACGTGCGCGGCAACGTCATCGCCTCCCAAATCGAGTTGCACCGAAAGTACGGCGGCGTCGTCCCCGAGATCGCATCGCGCGCACACATCGAACGGCTCGACTCCGTCGTACGCGAAGCCATGGGCCAGGCCAGAGTGACACCCCATGACATCGACGCCATCGCCGTCACCCACAAACCGGGACTGATCGGCTCCCTGCTGATCGGCGTGACCGCCGCCAAGACGCTGAGCTGGTACTGGGGCAAGCCGCTCGTGGCTGTCGATCACGTTCTGGCCCACGTCTGCAGCCCCGCCATCGACGTCGACCCGGCGCCCTGGCCAGCCGTGGGACTGGTCGTCTCCGGCGGACACTCGTCGCTGTATCGCGTCGACGGGTTCGATCGGATCGAACGATTGGGACAGACAATCGACGACGCAGCCGGCGAGGCGTTCGACAAGGTAGCCACCATTCTGGACCTGCCCTATCCCGGCGGTCCCGAGATCGACAAACTCGCTCGGCGCGGCGACCCGACGGCCGTCGAGTTTCCGCGCACCATGCTGGGACGTGATTCGCTGGACTTCTCGTTCTCCGGCATCAAGACGGCCGTCCTGTACCACGTCAACGGCCCCGGCAAGACCTCGGGCGGGCTTGAGAACTTGACCGACCAGCAGATCGCCGACATCGCCGCGAGTTTCCAGGAGTCCGTCGTCGACGTGCTCGTCGCCAAGACCATGCGCGCCCTGGATCAAACGGGGCTGTCCGCCGTCGGACTTAGCGGCGGCGTCGCTGCCAACAGCCGATTGCGCGCCATGCTGGAGGCAACCTGCCAATCGCGCGACGCGACGCTGTACGCCGCCAAGATGGGTGACTGCATGGACAACGCAGCCATGATCGCCGCCCTCGGCGAACACAAGTATCAGCGCCGCGAATTCGCGACGTTGGAACTGGACGCAGCCGCGCGGTAGATCGGCCCGCTCCGGCCCATCGCCGCGCTCCGTGATTGTGTTCAATCTGCCCCCGGGGAGGTAACGACCAGAACGGTCCGTCAGAGGAGTACAAGGGAATGTGGCGATGCGGCGCACACGTCACCAACGATCGTGGCTGTGTGCGTCTTGTTCTCTTTCAGCTTCATCACGAGTTGATCGCAGAGATCCGCCGAAACGGCGATGAGCAGACCGCCGGACGTTTGCGCGTCAGCCAAGACATGCAAGAGCACCGGATCGACCGAACCGGCCTCGAGCTTGTCGCCGATGAACGCGAGATTCGACTTGTACGCGCGCGTCAACACGCCCTCGCGCGCGAATCGCATCGTGTCCGTCATCAGCGGGACTGAACGGGCCTCGATCGAAAGCGTCACCCCCGACGCCGCCGCCATCTCAAAGGCGTGTCCAATCAACCCAAAACCCGTGATGTCAGTGATCGCGTGAACCCCCACCGACTGCGCCGCGTTCGCCGCGCCGCGATTGAGGCCGATCATCACGTCGATCGCCTCCGCCAGGTCCGCTTCCGGCATCTTGCCGAGCTTGGCGGCGCTGGTCAGCACCCCGCTGCCGATCGGTTTCGTCAAGACCAGCCTGTCGCCCGGGTGCGCGCCGCCGTTGGTCAGCACGCGATTCGGATCGATCAGCCCCGTCACCGACAACCCGTACTTCACCTCCGCGTCGCGCACGCTGTGTCCGCCGACGATGACCGCGCCGGCTTCGGTGACGCGCTCGTGTCCCCCCTTGAGAATCTCCACCAGCACCTCGCCGGGCAGCTCGTTGTTCGGGAACCCGACGATGTTCATCGCGGTGATCGCTCGCCCACCCATCGCGTAGATGTCTGACAGGCTGTTGGCGGCTGCGATCCGGCCGAACGTGTACGGATCGTCCACCAGCGGCGGGAAGAAATCGAGCGTCTGCACGAGGGCAGTCGTCTCGTTGATCCGGAACACCCCGGCGTCGTCGAAGTGCTCGGAACCGACCAGCAGATCAGGGTGCGACGATTTCGGTAACTGGCGCAGAACCTGCGCGACCGCTTCCACCGGAAGCTTACCCGCTCACCCCGCGCAGCTTGCGTAGTCCGTCAACCGTTTCTTACGCCCTTCGCTCATCGACAAGAGAATACACGACCCCGACGGCCTGGCAACGGCGATGGGACCCCAATTCCCCCGCTCCGTCCGCCGATTACAATCTCGGCGCGCATCTCTAATGGCCGGTGGTCCCTCCGGCGGGTATGAGTTAGAGTGACGGGCATGCGGCGAACGCGGTCGCCGAATGCCGATACCGAAATCCGGGAGGATGCCATGGGCGACCAGCAGCTACGACTCGACCGTGTCGCGGAAGCGATGCGGCCACCTATCACGCGATACGCCGCGCTCCTGCGCGAGCTGGCAAGTGACAATGCCCAGTCGCTGACGCTCTTCGGCACCATCGCCGCCAGCACGTTCGACGCCGCCCGGCACACCGTACGCAACGTCCTGGTGCTCGATCGCATCGATCTGGACATGCTCCGAAGATTGGCTGAACACGGCGCCAAGCTGGGCAAGGGCCGCATCTCCGCGCCGCTCATCATGACGGACGCGTACATCGGCGCATCCCTCGATACATTTCCGCTCGAACTGATCGAGATACAGCAGATGCACGTGACCATCTTCGGCGACGATCCCTTCACGGATTTGGCGTTCCAGAACGAGCACGTCCGCCTGCAATGCGAGCGCGAGTCCAAGAGCCTGCTCATTGGTCTGCGGCAGGGATTGCTCGCAGCAGCGGGCCGCGACAAGGTGCTCGCAGCCGTCGAGGCCGACATTGGCGCCGCACTGATCCGCACCATGCGCGGCATGCTGTGGTTGAAGGGCAACAAGGACGCCAAGAGCGCATCCGACGTGGTCGGCGAAGTCGAGAAGATGGCGGACCGCAAGCTGCCCGGGATTCGGGCGTCGCTGGATGTCGCGGGCGAACACAGTTGGCCGCAATTCGAGAGCTTGTATCGAGACGTCGAGGCGCTCGCGGAGATAGCCAATGCGTAAACGCCGCTCGATCCCGTTCGGTGTCGCGCTGGTGATCGCCGCGCTGACCATGACCGCCCGCGCCGAGGTGACCGTCCGCGATCCCGGCACGTTCGTCGTGGACCAAGCCGGAATAATCGACGGCGCCCCCCGAACACAAATAGAGGGGTGGCTGCGCGAGCTGCACCAGAAGACCGGCGCTCAGTTGAAAGTGCTGACGGTTAAGTCAACCGACGGCGAAGACGCGTTCTCGTTTGGAATGCGTCACGCCGAACTGTGGAAGCTGGGGCGCAAGGGCAAAGACAACGGCGCTCTGATTGCCGTATCGCTCGACCCGCGCGATGTCAGGTTTCACACCGGGTACGGACTGGAAGGCACGCTGCCGGACGGCTGGTGCAGCCAAGCGTTGCAGAGTATCGCTGTACCGGCGTTCAAGCGCGGGCAGTATTCGGACGGCATCTACAGTCTCGTCGTCGCCACTGCGAATCGTGTCGCCGACGAAGCTGGCGTGCAACTGTCCGGTATTCCCGCATACCGCTACAATCCGAAACGAGGAATTCGGAAGAAAGGAATTGCATGCGGGGGAATGCTCCCGTTTTTCATACTGTTCATTGTGATTTCATCCGCCTCGCGTCGACGCGGACATTACGGCAGATGGGGCGGCGGTGGCCTCGTGCAAGGACTCTTGTTGGGCAGTGTGATGAGCAGCATGATGGGCGGTGG
>JAJDDS010000329.1 GCA_029260195.1 Phycisphaerae bacterium | reverse complement strand
CTTGAAATCATCCGGCAACGCCGCCCCCGCGTCGCGTTTTGCCGTCCACGTTTCATGCCAACTGTCCCGCGACCAGAAATCCCCCTTGAGTGAACCGTCCACCTGCAACCGTGCGTCGAACAGAAACGCGTGCGCCCCGTCAAAACACGACAACCGCAGTCGCCGCCCCTCGACGAGCCCCGCGAGATAACGGTAGTCCCCCGTCGTCGTCATGATCGTCCCGGTCACCGTCCCGTCCGGCTTGGTCTCGAACACACCGACCGCGGGATCTTCGCTGCTCGAAAACCGAATCGACCACCGACCCGCGAATCTCGCAATCGCGCTCGGTGAAGTCATCGACATCGCGCCGAACCGTGGCTCATCCCCCGCCCGCGCGTGAAATGACAGCCGTGACGCTTTGCCCCCGCTGCCCGTCTTGCTCCATTCTCCGTCCAATCGCGTTCCGTCGGCATTCGCTTTCGCCACGATCCGCGAGTCGTAATGCTCGATGTCGATCACAAACTCCCCCCCGCGCCAACCAGCCTTCGGTATATCGATCCGCTCTTCCCCATTGACGATTCGCGCGATCCACGCATCCACGCCCCGACGCAGATCCATCTTGAACGGCAACTCCCCTCCCGGACTGTCCAGCCAAGCCCGCCACCGCCCGGCCAATATCGCCGGATCGTCTCCCCGCGTCACCGACACCGCCGTCACGACGACGAACGAATTCAGAATCGCTCCGAGTATCACTGTTCTATCCCGCACCACTGTCACTTCACGATCTCAGCATCGATTTCAACCGTCCCCACGCCCGCCTGCTCCAGGTTCCGCCTTTCCCTAGCCCCCGGCTTCGCCGGCGGATCCCGTTACTCCCCGGCCACGCTTCCAACACACCGTCTCGCAAAGACCCACACCAATACCCCGAACGCCGCCGCACCCGCCAACTCAGTCACCAACGGGCTCCCCCAGTTCATCCCCACTGTCATCGGCAACACCGGCTTCTCACCCGCCGGCGACGTCACGCTCAGATAGAACACCACGCCCGCGATCACCACACCGAACAGCCCCTCACCTCCGACCAGCCCCGACCCCAGCAGCACCCCCTTCTCCCGCCGCTCCGACTTCTGCTCGTTCGTCCGCCCCCCGCGATCCAATACCCATCGCAGCATCCCACCCAAAAACACCGGCACCATCGTCGACACCGGCAGGTATACGCCGACCGCGAACGGGAGCGACGGAATTCGCACGACTTCCGCCACAATCGCGATTCCGGCTCCGATGCCCACAAGCCCCCAGGGCAGTTCAGACCGCAACACCCCCTCGATCACCAGTTTCATCAGTGTCGCCTGCGGCGCCGGCAATTCCTCGCTCCCGAATCCATAGGCCTTGTCCAGCAGCAACAGTGTCAGACAAACGAACGTCGCACTGGTCAACACGCCGATCAGCTCACCCACCTGCTGGCGATGTGGCGTCGCACCCAACAGAAACCCCGTCTTTAAGTCTTGCGAAGTATCCCCCGAGATGGAGGCAGCAATGGCTACGACACACCCAACCGTCAGCGCAGCCGCCATCCCCGTCTCATCGGTCCAACCCGCCAAGGCGAACGCCGTCGACGTCCCCAACAACGACGCGATCGTCATCCCGCTCGTCGGATTCGACGTCACGCCGACCAGTCCGACGATCCGCGACGCGACCGTCACAAAGAAAAACGAGAACACGACCACACAAATGGCTGCCGTCGCCCGCAACGCCACCGTTTCAATCGATCCGAACACGTGCGGCACCAGCGCCATCCCCGCGAAGATGATGGCGACGCCAATCCCCACCATTCTCAGCGGCATGTCCCGTTCCGTTCGCCGCACAGACACACCGCTCTCCCCCACGCGCGCCCGCAGCTGTCCCGCCCCGATCCGAAAGCTCTCGATCATCGTCGGGATACTGCGAATCAGCGTGATGATCCCCGCCGTCGCCACCGCCCCCGCCCCGATGTACCGAACGTACCGATGCCATATCTCCCCCGGCGACATCTCCGAGATCAGCTCCACCGTCTCCGGATAAAACGGTTCCAGACGCCCCGATCCCCACGCATTGATCCACGGAATAATCACCAGCGACGACAACAGCCCCCCGCCCACCATCACCGCGCCGATCTTTGGACCCAATATGTACCCCACGCCGAACAGTGCCGACGACATCTTGATCCCCAGCTGCGCCTTCGCGACGAACGGGACCGGGAAACTGACCGTCCCCGGAAACGGTTTCAGCCAGCCGAAAACGAACTTGAACGCCGCCCCGATCCCCAGCCCCACGAACACGTTGCGCGCCTTCGCGCCGCCTTCCTCGCTCGCGACAAGCACTTCCGCGCAGGCTGTCCCCTCCGGATAGGGCAGCTTTCCGTGCTCCCGCTCGATCAGAAACCGCCGCAACGGAATCATGAACAACACGCCGAGCAGGCCACCGAACATCGCCAGCATAATCATCTGAGTGAGCGCCGGATCGAACCCCCACATGAACAGCGCCGGCAGCGTGAAGATCACCCCGCTCGCCACCGAACTCGAAGCGGACCCGATCGTCTGCGACATATTCGCCTCGAGCAGCGTCCCCCGGACCCCAATCCCGCGCATCGCCCGGAACGCCGCTACCGTCATCACCGCTACCGGGATCGACGTGGAAATCGTCAGTCCGGCCTGCAGCCCCAGATAAGCATTAGCAGCCCCGAAGATGATCCCAAAGACAATCCCCGGAACGACAGCCTTGGCCGTAAACTCGAGCGGGCTCTGGTCTGCCCCTATGTAGGGCTCATATCGCCCGCCGTCCGGAATGGGTTCATACGCCTGCCCCGTCAGTCCTCGCTTGTCGCTCATGGGATCTCCCAGCCGGACACTCTAATTCGTCACGTCGCATCATAGCCGGTTCCGCCCGCCGCGACAGCACCCGCTCAACCCCATTGCTCTGGAACATCGCCAAACAGTTCGCAGCACGCGCGCTCGTACCACTCATGACCAAACGTCCCCCGTCCATGCAGCAACATCGCGCCCACCGCCACCGGCGCCACAGGCGCGGACCGCTCGACGAACGGTACGATCCCCTCCGGAACATCGTGGCACGACTCCAACGCCGTGTGCTCTTCGTCGGAGGCTGCGTCGAACCGCGACAGCAACTCCCGTCGCGTCAGACTGATATGCGCGTCGAATAACAGTTCCGGCTGAACGATCTGCCGATCCCGCGCCAGTCCCGTACACACGATCTCGACGATCTCATCATCGGTCACACGGCACTCCTCGCGCAGCTCGCGCCGCACCGCGCCAAAGACATCAAACCTCCGATCCGCTCGCTGGTCCTCCTCCTCCAGCGTCCCGCCGAAGGTGTGCAGATACCCGCGATGAAACAGGACGCGCTCGCCGCGTCGCCCGTAGACCAAATAACCGTCCGCCGTGATCACGCTGGCCGACGTGCCCACGACGTTGGCGAAGTATGCGTCACCGTACGTGCGGTGCAGATGGGCGTTGTACAGATTCGTCCCCACGAAATCGCGATAGTCGGTCTCGCCGATCGTCAACCGTAGCTCCCCGTCCTCCCCGACGGCCGACTGGATCAATCGCCCTTGTCGCCCATTGTACAAACTGCGATTCGCCTCCTCCGCTTCCCGTTGCTTCTCGCGCCACGTTGCGTCGATCGCCGCTTCGATCGCCGGGTCGGTCTTGCGCTCGAC
>JAJDDS010000328.1 GCA_029260195.1 Phycisphaerae bacterium | reverse complement strand
ATGGTGCCGACCTCGTTGTTGGCGTGCATGATCGTGATGAGGATGGTGTCGGGCGTGAGGGCGTGCTGGACGTCGTCGGGGTCGATGCGGCCAGTGCCATCGACTGGCACTTTCGTGATCTTGCAGCCGTTGCGCTCGAGGAACTCGCAGGGGACGAGGATAGCGGGGTGTTCTACGGCGCTTGTGATGATGTGGCAGGGATGGGATTTGTTTTTTTCGTAAACGCCCTTGATGATGTGGTTGTTGGATTCGCTTCCGCCGGAGGTGAACACCATTCGATCGGGGGAGGTTCCGAGAAGGGCGGCGAGCTGATCGCGGGCTTTGTTGAGACCAGCCTTCATGGCGCGGCCGGCGGTGTGGGTGCTTGATGGGTTGCCGTGGTGCTCGGTGAGGTAGGGGATCATGGCGTCGACGGCGCGCTTGTCGACGGGGGTAGTGGCGTTGTAGTCGAGGTAGATCATGTGGAACGTGTCCTCCGTCGGTTTCGTGTACGGCGCGCGCATGCCATACTAGTGTGATTTGTACTGTAGTGCGAGCGCCGGCGTGAGGCGGGCGGCGCCACGGGAGGGCGCGATGGTCTGATCTAATCGCGAATGACGGACGGCTGACGGCTGCGCCACCACTTGATCGTGTGTTCCAGCCCCGTTCGCAAATCGACCCGCGCCAGCCAGCGCAGCGTCTCGAACGCCCGGGTCACATCCAGTTGCCGTCGTGGTTGCCCGTCCGGCTGAGCGCGATCCCACACGATTCCCCCATCGAATCCGATCAGCTCTGCGATGAGGTGCGCCAGCTTGCGAATCGTGATCTCCGATCCGGTGCCGATGTTGATTGGCTCCGCGCCATCGTAACACCGAGCGGCGGCTAGGATCGCGCTGGCTGCGTCGTCGACATACAGGAACTCCCGGCTCGGCTGACCGGTCCCCCAGCACTCGACGGCGTCGCGCCCTTCGTCCTTGGCAATCTGGAACTTGCGAATCAGGGCTGGAATAACGTGTGACGAATCCGGATCGAAGTTATCACCGGGTCCGTAGAGGTTGACCGGCATCACGAACACCCCATTGAATCCATACTCCGCCCGGTACGCCTGCAACATTACGAGCAGCGATTTCTTTGCGATTCCGTATGGCGCGTTCGTCTCCTCAGGATACCCGGACCAGATGTCCTCTTCCCGAAACGGGACCGGGCAGAACTTCGGATAGGAACACACAGTCCCCACCTGCACGAACTTCTCGACGCCAACCCGGCGCGCCCGTTCGATCTGATTCATACCCATCGCGAGATTGACATAGAAGAAACGACCCGGATGCGCGCGATTCGCCCCGATCCCCCCTACCTCCGCCGCCAGATGAATCACGACGTCCGGGCCGAAATCGTCGTACATCCGCGCCACGGCCTCTGGCTGCGTCAGATCGTACTGCTCCCGCCGCGGAACGGAGACCGCCGCACACCCGAATTCCTTCAGGCGACGACACAAAACCCGTCCCACAAAACCCGCGCCTCCGGTCACGCAGACCTTCCGCTCGGCCCAGAAGTCGCGTTCGTTGCACTCACCCACAGTCATCGATTCCACGCGCGCGTGTGACGGCGCCGCGCCAAGTGGCAGACGATCCCCGGTCGGCCGTCGTACACCACGGATCCCCTATCGCCGTGCAACACCGGCGTCCGCAATCACGAGTTCCTGCTCAGCCATCCGCATATCGCTTTCAATCATCATGTGAACCAGTCCCTCGAAATCGAGGCTCGGTTTCCAGCCGAGCAGGCCCCGCGCCTTGGACGCGTCCCCGCGCAGCTCGTTCACCTCCGTCGGCCGAAGGTACCGCTCGTCGACCTCGACGTACTCGCGCCAGTCCAGATCCAAGCACCCGAAGGATTCGTTAAGAAAATCGCCGACGCTGCGGGACGCCCCGGTCGCGACGACATAGTCGTCGGCGTCAGTCTGCTGCAGCATCAGCCACATCGCCTTGACATAGTCTCCGGCGAAGCCCCAATCCCGCTTACCTTCCAGATTGCCCAGGAACAGCTTGTCTTGCAGGCCCAGCTTTATACGCGTGGCAGCGCGCGTGATCTTTCGCGTCACAAATGTCTCGCCGCGCCGAGGCGACTCATGATTGAACAGGATTCCGTTGCAGGCGTACATTCCGAACGCTTCGCGGTGATTAATTGTCTGCCAGAATGCGTGTACCTTGGAGCACGCGTAAGGACTTCGCGGACGAAACGGCGTCACCTCGGATTGCGGACAGTCGCGGCTATTGCCGTACATCTCGCTGCTGCTGGCTTGGTAGAGTCGTGGTTCCCGCCCCGTCGAGTCTCGGTAGTCCCGCACCGCCTCCAGGAGGTTCAGCGTTCCTAACGAGATTACCTCCGCCGTGTAGATTGGCTGATCGAAGCTGGTCCGCACGTGCGACTGCGCCCCGAGGTTGTACACCTCGTCCGGCTGGGTCGTGCTGATGATCTTGCGCAAACCGGACGCGTCCAGCAGGTCGCCGTAATGCAATCGAAGCCGGGCGTGCGGTTCGTGGGAATCCTGATACAGATGATCGATTCGCTGCGTGGAGAACGTGCTGCTGCGCCGGATGATACCGTGTACCTGATACCCCTTCTCGATCAGCAGCTCCGCAAGGTACGATCCGTCCTGCCCCGTGATCCCGGTGATGAGCGCGGTCTTGTCCAACGTGATTCCTCTCGAAACGCCAATCAGCCAACTGCGGACTGGAAACACCTGTTTTCGGAAGAAAGGGAGTCGTCGCTGGAAGAGAACTCGTTCGGCGGGTCGTTCCCGCCGGCGTCAAACCAGCTATGAATCGGGACCGACACGGCCGTCGCCAACCGCGCCCGCGTGGTTTCGGCGTGTACCGGTGCGGTGTTGCTCACCACCAGCGCATCAGGATTCAGCGACGCGATCTCCCCCGTCGGGACGATCGGAATCTCTCGATATCGCCGCCCCGAAAGCGCGAACCGGTCATCCGCAATCGCCGGAACCGAAAGCCCGCACTCACGCGCCCCCTGGTAGAACGCGAACACGTTCTTCCCCATATCCGCGAGCACGACGCGACGAACACCCGTTCGCCGCAACTCCGCCATCCGCGAACGAACCTCGTATAATCGAAACAACGTCTCGAACGCCGCCGGTCGCAGCCGCCGCCCGGCAAAACGTCTTCGCTCGCGCAGTCCCATCACCCTGCCCGCAGCCGCGCCCCGCGCGAACGCGACGCGATGACTGTTCGCCGCCGCTAACCAACCGTAACGGCGCACCCAATCCGCCCGGTAGATGCTCCGATAGGGCTCGGTCAAATATCGCTCTACGACGAGCAGGTTGTTCCGTGTATCGTAGTACGTTGTCCGGGCGCTCAACCGCGCTCGCGGTGTCTTCAAATGCTCGACGTGCAGATCCTCGAACACTCGGACTCCCCAGCCGGCGTTCACCAGGCGAAAACTCAGATCGAACTCCTCCCCCTGCATGAAAAACCCCGCATCCAATCCCCCGACCGCATGCAAGGCCTCCGCGCGAAACCCGACCCCGCACCCCACGAACACATTCGGGAACGCGCTGCACTCCCGACGACCGTCCGGGAGGTGAACCGTGAAGCCCGACGCACCGAGTTCCTTCGCGGACTCGAAGCGCTCGATCATTCGATCCACACTTCCCCCTCGCGGATACGAGTCGTCGTCGAGAAAGACGATATACCGCCCCCGCGCACGCTGGACGCCCATCGCCTTCGCGCAGCTGCCCAAATTGCGGCGTAGCGCCAAGACCGTCACCTCCTCGAACCGCTCGCGCACCGCGCGGGCTGTACCGTCCGCGGACGCGTTGTCGACCACGATCGTCTCGCTCAGGCCGGAAAACGTCTCCTCGCTCTCCAACCGGCGTAACGTTTTCAGCACGATCTCGCGCCGATTGTGACTGGCTAGTATGAAGGATAGCTGTGGTTCGTTCACCGAGCTCAACCCGATGGGCCGCCGTCGCGCATTCGGTGCGCACCCCGTCCCACGACCCCAGTTATCGGACTCGTCACTTCGTCGCCTCCAAGCAAACCGTCGCCCGCCCCGTTTGACCGCCCCCCGCGCCCTCGATACCATGCCCTGCGTTCACCCGACCGGCGCCCGGCTACGCTTCATGACCCAACGCATCGCACTCTACGGCGGAAGCTTCGACCCCATCCACAACGGACACCTTATCATCGCCCGCGCCGTCGCGGAGACTCTCAACGTCCACCGCGTCGTCTTCCTTCCTTCCGCTCGACCACCGCACAAGAACGCCGACGATCTCGCAGCCGCCGAGCACCGCGAAGCCATGGTCCGAATCGCGATCCGCGACGAACCCGTTTTCGAGCTTAGTGACCACGACCTCCGTGAATCCGGACCGACCTACACCATCGACACCATCGCCCATTTCACCAAATCTGAAAACTCCGACGCGCGGCCCTACTGGATTATCGGCGCCGACTCGCTGGCTGAACTGACCACTTGGCACCGCGCCGCCGAACTCATCGACCGATGCGAAATCGTGACGGCTGCGCGACCTGGCTGGGATGACTCCGTCGTCGCGTCTCTCCGGTCGGCGTTCACGTCCGAGCAGGTCGACCGCCTCCTCGCGCACGTCCTGAAAACGCCCCAAATCGACATCTCCGCCACGGACATTCGCGGGCGCATCCGCGCCGGGCTCTCGATCCGGTACCTTGTCCCAGACTCGGTTCATACCTACATTGTCGAGCATGGCTTCTATCGCGACGAATCCAACGGGTGACCGCCGCGTCCCGGTCGTCTCCGGATACTCTCCGTCCATAATCGCCGCCCGCCTGTCTGCGATGTCGCCATGCCCATGATCCACGACACCGCCATCGTCCTGAAGCGATTGGACTTCTCCGAATCATCACAGATCCTCGCCCTCTTCTCGAAACGTCACGGAAGGGTCCGCGTCATCGCGAAAGGCGCCCGCCGATCCACCAAGAAACGATTCAGTCCGGGAATCGACCTCCTTGAGTGCGGTCAAGCCGTCATCTCCGTCAGACATGCCCGGCAGGAAGCCCTCGCCACGTTGACCCAGTGGGCGACCTCTTCATCCTACTCGGGGTTGCGCGATCGCCTGGACCGTCTGAACGCGGCCCAGTACGCAGCCGATATTGTGGCTGGACTGACCGAGGACTGGGACCCGCACCCCCAGCTGCACGATGCCCTCGCCCGGACGCTGGCTGCCCTTTCCGAGACCGACCGTCCGCTATTCACACTAATTGCGTTTCAACGATCTCTATTGATCGAGGTTGGGTTGTCGCCCCGCCTCGACCACTGCGTCGCCTGCGGCCGGACGCCCTTCGGAACGCGGGACATCTACTTCTCGTCATTTGAGGGTGGGCTGCTCTGTCGCGATTGCGAGCCCGCCCGCGTCGAGAAACGTCTTCTAAAAGTGTTGCCGGCGGCTCTGATCGCCGAGGAGATCCCGCGCGACGCGGACGTCGCCGGAGTCTTCGACATTCTGCATTATCACCTCTCGCATCTGATGGGTCGCACGCCAGCCGCCGGGGCGTTTTTCGAAGCCATTCTTCGGCGCGCGCGATCGAAAGATCAACGAGCGCGATAACAGTCCACTACGACATTTCCGAACGGTATTCGCGGCGTCTCATTACGTGGCCTATCGGGGCGTCGTCCCGGAAAACCGTCCTCCAAGATCACGGTGCCGCGATCTGAGATTTATTCGTTTTTTCGATTTGCCCGCCTCGAAACCGTATCCTAGCTTGTGACCGAG
Organism: Phycisphaerae bacterium; assembly: GCA_029260195.1. GTDB lineage: Bacteria > Planctomycetota > Phycisphaerae > UBA1845 > UBA1845 > OFTM321. The sequence continues at coordinate 8,005 of JAJDDS010000328.1, read as the reverse complement.
AGGGAAAAGGCCTCGTTCAAACTGGCGGTCTTCTAGCAGGGGTGATGTCATGGGTCTCACAGTCACAAACATCAACACATTGCAGTTGCTGACAATTCTGAACAGGACACAGACGGCGCAGACAAACGTCCTCACACAGCTCAGCACAGGCAAGAAGATCAACACAGGCAAGGATAATCCCGCCGGACTCATCGCACTCGAAAACCTCAACGCGGACCTCACAGCCGTCAACGCTGCCATCGACAACAATCAGCGTACCGACGCACAGGTTGCCACGGCCGAGGCCTCACTGGCAGAAGTCAGTTCACTCCTGAGCGACATCGAAGCGCTTGTCGCGGCCTCCACGAACAGTGGCGCGCTTTCCGGAGCGGAAACAGCAGCCAATCAGTCCCAGATCGACTCGGCCATCACATCGATCGATCGCATCATGCGGACAACAACATTCAATGGGAAACGCCTCCTTGACGGGTCGCTCGCGATCAACACGACGGGCGTCGATTCCACAAAAGTCGAGAACCTCCGCATCTTCTCACGCCCCGACATCACAACCGCCACGACCGTCACCGCCACCATCACCGCCTCCGCGCAAGCCGCCTCGGCCGTTGTCACCGCAGGGGCCTTCTACTTCAATGCCGCCGGCACGAACATCAATACCAGCGGAGCGTCACAGGTCACCGTCACCGGGACCTTGGGAACGGCAACCATCACACTGGGCAGCGGACTGACGCGCCAGGGCATCATCGACGCCGTCAATACACAGACCTCGACCACGGGCGTCAGTGCCAGCCTCGACGGACAGAACATCGAGATGAACACTAATGGGTTCGGTGATGACGAATTCATCACCATTGACGTCATTTCCGGCGGCGTTCTCAAGAACAACCTTACCGGAACCACGACGACCATCACCGAAACCACCAACAGCCGAGGCGTTGACGCCTCCGTCACCGTCAACGGGCAGGTCGCCAACGTCGACGGACTTGACGTGAGCTTCACCGCGAACGGGCTGAGCTTTCAGTACTCCCTGGAGCAGGACTACGGATTCGGCCGAGTCGCAAACCGGTCCAACACCGATACCTTCAATGTTGAGGTCAGCGGTGGCGCCACGTTCCAGCTCGGCGCGGACACCACGACCCGACAGACGATCGGGTTCAACTCGTTCTTCTCGCACCAACTCGGTGGCGGGGATTCCGGCGGGTTGCTGAACGACATCAAGGGCGGCGGATCAGCCGACCTCAACACCAACGCCGGAACCGCACTTCGCGTCGTCAAGAAAGCCATCTCCGACATCGCCACCGAACGTGGCCGACTCGGAGGATTCCAGAAGTTTCAGGTCCAGACATCGATTAATTCGCTCGAGATCAACAAAACGCAGCTCACCAATGCCGCCAGTATCATCGGGGATACCGACTACGCGGCCGCAACGGCTGAGCTCAACAGACAGAGCATCCTGCTCAACTCGGGCATCTCACTGCTAGGCCTCGCGAATCAGCAGGCCGCGCAGATCCTGACACTGTTGGGATAACAACCGGAGTCACGGAAAAGCTAGAGGGGAGCCTTTTCCTTACACGGCGGGCCGGGGTGTTTCACCCACGGCCTGCCGTTGTTTTTTGACATGACAACGCCGTCCGCCAGCCGCATCGCCACCATCTCCCGAAGGAACTGCTGAACGATGTCATTCCGAGCGAACGGAGGAATCTCGTCACGTAGGCGGGTGGGCGCTTCGCTCAGCATGACGCTCGATGAAGAGCGCCGCCTCGGCTATCGGCTCACTGCTCGGCGCGACGGAGCCACGATTCGACGTCTCTCAGATGTCGCGTGTTGAGAATGTTCCCCGGCCGCGCCCATCCACGTCGCGCCGTCATCACCCCCAACCGTATCTGGCCGTACCCGTCGACGTGGTGGCTGTCCGTGTTGATCGCCAACATCACCCCCGCCTCCACCGCCCTTCGAACGTCGAGGTCCTTCAAATCCAAACGCTGCCAGGACGCGTTCACTTCCAGCGCCGTCCCGTGTTCCGACGCCGCCCCGACGATCGCGGCCATGTCGATGTCCATCGCCGGCCGACGTTGGATCAGTCGCCCCGTCGCGTGCCCGATGATGTGTACGGATGGATGCGCGATCGCTCGCAGCAGTCGCTCCGTCGGCGAGGTTCTTCCCCGCGTGTGACGGGCGTGAATGCTGGCGACCACGACGTCGCACGCAGCGAGTATCTCGTCCGAATAGTCCAACGAACCGTCGGCCAGGATGTCGCACTCGCATCCGGTAAACACCTTCATCCCCTCAATCCGCGCGTCGGCTGAACGAACCGTCTCCAGGTGCTCAAGCATCCGCTCATCGCTCAGGCCATTGGCGATCGCCGAACTCCTGGAATGATCCGTCACCGCGATGTACTCATAGCCAAGACGTTTGGCTTCCTCGGCCATCTCGTCGATTGTGCATCGCCCGTCGCTGGCGGTTGTATGCAGATGTAGATCGCCCCGAATGTCTCCGACAGACACCAGCGATGGCGTCTCATCGAGATCAAACTCCCCGCGATCCTCCCGAATCTCCGGCGGGACGAACGGCAACCCCAACGCCGCGTAGATCGACTCCTCCGTTTCGCCCGCCACCCGACGCTCGCCTTCGTACAGTCCATATTCGTTCAGACGCAGCTTGTTGCGAACCGCGATCTCGCGCAGCCGAACGTTGTGCGCCTTTGACCCGGAGAAATACTGTAGCGCCGCCCCGTACGATTCCGTCCGCACGACCCGAAGATCGATTTGCAGTTCCCGACCGCGCTCGGACGCTACCGTGATCGCACCCTTCGTCTTCCCGCTCGCCAGCACCCGCGATACGCCATCCTGCTCCGTGAACACCCCAACGATCCGCTCACCCGAATCGCTCTCGCACAGCAGATCGATATCCCCGATCGTCTCGTCCCCCCGCCGTAGCGATCCTGCGATGTCCACCCGCCCCACTCCCGCGATCGCCCGAACCGCGTCGGCCATCGCCTCCGCGATCGGCAGCGCGATTCCCAGCGGCGTCCGCTCGCCCGATGTCTCCACGAACGCGATCCCCTCAGCCAGTTTCTTCGCGGTCACTGCGCCGAACCCGGCCAGCTCCGCCAACTCACCCGACTCGATCACGCGTTTGAGATCGTCCAGCCCCCCGACGCCCAACTGGTCATGAACCAGCGCGATCTTCTTTGGACCCAGACTCTGTATGCGCAACAGATCCGGCAGCCCCGGCGGGAGACTCGCTTCCAGTTCGTCGAGCGCGTCGATCCGGCCCGATTCCACGTACTGCTCGATCTTGGCTGCGATTCCCTTGCCAATCCCCGGCAGCTTGGTCAGCCGCTTCTCCGCCGCGGCCACCGCGATGTCTTCGGGATGGGACTTCAAGAATCGCGCGACCCGGCGATAGGAATTGACACGAAACCCGTCTGTCCCCCGGATTTCCATCAGATCCGCGATTCGGTTGAACGCCTGCGCCAGTTCGCCGTTAATCATGACAACGCCGTTGATGTGGACCTTGCGGGTTCACCCGACTGGCCCCGCGGGTGGCATGGCCAATCGCAGCGCGGCCATGAACCGCCGAGGGGGCGGTCCGATGCCCGCGCCATCAGCCCGCCGCTCGAGCGATCCAGATTGCCCCGGTGTGGGATTTGGGCGAGAATCGTGCCCCCGGACGTCTTCGATGCGGCGGACCCCCGGGCGAGTGGCGGAATGGCAGACGCTGGGGACTTAAAATCCCCTGTCCCGATAGGGACGTGCGGGTTCGAGTCCCGCCTCGCCCATACGCATCACTCCGCCGGCTTCGGGCTTCGCCCACGGGCACGCTCGTCACCGAACGCAGGCCAACCGCCTAGCGCTTCCCGAGGTTCACCCACACTGTCTTGATCTCGCTGTACGCCTCAAGCGCGGCCTTGCCATTTTCACGGCCATGCCCGCTGAACTTGTATCCGCCGAACGGTGCGGCTGGATCGAACGTGTTGTAGCAGTTCACCCACACCGTCCCCGCGCGAACACCGTCCGCGATCGCGAACGCCTTGGTGATATCCTGCGTCCAAACCGCAGCCGCCAATCCGTACATCGTCATGTTGGCCTGCTTGATCACGTCGCCCATCTCGCTGAACTTCAGCACTGACACTACCGGCCCGAAGATCTCCTCCTGTGCGATTCGCATGTCGTTGCGAACGCCGGTGAAGATCGTCGGCTTAACGAACCAGCCCTTATCACCGAACCGTTCGCCGCCGGTCACGCAGGTGGCGCCGTCTTCGTTCTTGCCGATGTCGACATACTTGAGCACCTTGTCGAATTGCTCCTGCGACACCTGCGCCCCCTGGTGCGTCTTCGGGTCGAACGGATCGCCCAGGCGCCGCTTCTCGGCGGCGGTCTTGAACTTGTCGACGAACTCGTCGTGGATTGACTCCTCGACGAATAGCCGGCTGCCGGCACAACACACCTCTCCTTGATTAAAGAAGATTCCGGTCATGGCGCCGCGCACGGCCTGATCGAGGTCCGCGTCGGCGAACACCACGCTCGGGCTCTTGCCACCCAGCTCGAACGTCGTCCGCTTGAGCGTATCGGCTGCGTTCCGATTGATGATCTGCGCCGTCTTGTACTCGCCGGTGAACGCGATCTTATCGACGCCCGGATGCCGAACCAGCGCATCGCCCGCGGTCTCGCCGAAGCCGTTGACAATGTTGATCACGCCGGGTGGAAAGCCCGCTTCCATCGCCAATTCACCCATCGCCAGCGCTGTCAGCGGCGTCTGCTCGGCCGGCTTGAGCACGATCGTGTTTCCGCACGCCAGCGCCGGACCCCACTTCCAAGCCGCCATGAGCATCGGGAAATTCCAGGGGATGATCTGACCGCAAACACCCACCGGCTCGCGCCGTGTGTAGCAGAAGAAGTTCCCCATCGTCCGGTCCACGGGAATCGTGTCGCCGGTGATCTTGTCTGCCCAACCGGCGAAATACCGAAACGTCTCAGCCACGAGCGGGACGTCGGCGTGTTGTACTTCCATGACCGGCTTGCCGTTGTTGAGCACCTCAAGCGCCGCCAGCCTCGCCGCGTTCTGATCCACCAGGTCGGCTAGCTTGTACAGGCACTTGCCGCGATCGCGGGCGCTCATCTTCGACCAGGGACCGGACTCCAGCGCTTGTCGCGCCGCGCCCACGGCCTGTTCGACGTCTTCCTTGGCGCCCTCCGCCACCCTCGCAATGGGTTCGCCGGTGGCTGGATTGAACGTCTCGAACGTCCCTCCGCCGGCCGCGTCACACCACTCGCCATTGATCAGGTTTTTCGTCAGTTTGACTTCGGGCGGACTGATTGCGGTCGTTGTGCTCATCATTCACCTCACAGGTGCGCGGAACGCGCGCGAAAATGCTCAATTTAGAAACCAACTCTGGACGCCGCATCCCGCAACGGCGCGCGCATAATTGTCCACGCGCCGGAGAACGTGTCAAGCACGCTCGCCGCAATGCGCCGTCGGTGGGCGCATCCCTAATGGGTTGTGATTCCAGGCTGAATGGCGTGACTCCACTCCCGATCCCGTCCTCTAGAGACCGGGAGCGAAGGCAGCGCGTGAAGGGACCGGCGCGGAGGCCGATCAGCACATCCGTCCTACGGGGGGCAGGTACCGCAGTCGGCAATCACCTGATTGGCGCAATCGGTCTGCGTGATGGTGACGTTGCCGTTGGTGGCTCCGTCGATGCAGATGTTGAGATCGGCGAGTGTCGAATGACAGCCAACCACGATAATATCACCATCCAAGTCACCATCATCGCCGGACCCATCCTCGTCCATGACGCGGATGCAGCCATCGAAGATGACGTCGGGCAGGGGCGTCGAGCCCGCGGTGGTGTCCCAGGCCACCCGAAGCGCGGAGTTGCTCTTCATTTCATCAATGAAGGACCCGACGGCCGGACCACCGGTGCCAACCGCCTCATCGACCTCGATGATGCCGCCGTCCATGGTGTCGTCGACCCAGACGTCCGTGGCGTTGGCAACGTCCCCCAGGGGCAGCGTCCAGTTGGTGATGTCGTCGACATGGAAGTCGTCGCCGCTGAACGTCCCGCCGAGGACAAAGCCGGTGCCCTTGCCCAGGCTCACGTCGGCGGTGATGTCGCCCTCCACGGTGAGGCCGCGGGCGTTGGGAACCGTCATGACGCCGGTGACATCGCCATCAACCGTGAATCTGACGCCGCCGCCATTGCCGCCGGAATCCTCGACCACTGTCAATGCACCCTTGAGAGTCCCAGTGATCTTCGACCCGGCGTCGAGCGACGAGTAGCCCGTAAAGTCGGTGGCCGTCAGTATTATCGAACTAACGTTCGCCGCTCCAGCCCCGGCACCGTTGGCGATCTTGACCTCGAAATCGTCGGCGAGCTCGTCCGGTGCGAGGCTGAGGTCGCCGATATTCGCGGGATTCCCGCTGCTCACGACCTCCGAAGACACGATCCAACCAAGGTTGCCGGCAATCAGCTGAATGTCGGGGTTTGACGCGTCCGAGAAGTCGACGTCGAAGTCGGTTCCCTCGACGGGATTGGCGACGAGACTCCACTCTAGGCAGACCTCGGTCGTGGAAGAGACGTCCCGGACGCATTTCTTTCCGCCGCCCAGTGCGTCAGTCCCACCGATCGCCAGCGCCGTGACGGCAGCGACTGCGGGAAAACAGCCGCGTTTCTGGAATCTGTTCATGCTTGACATTGTCTATGTCCTTTCGGTAAAATCCTGGTTCTCCTCCCAAAAAGTTACTGGGCGAAAGAGCCTACGTGTCCGAAATCGCGCGCAATCGCCTGATTCCACTGGTTTTCGGCGAGTTCGGGCCTCGGGGAGCCCGTCCGCAGGCGGGCCTGCCTCCCACCCTATCGGCCTTCGCCCACTCGCTGCGCTCGGACAGGGCGAGCGACGGCCGACAGGGCCCCGATCCGCAGGCCTGGACAGGGTTTGCGTGTTAAGTCGTTGTGGCGCAAGCGGTTGCGGTCTGGGTCGGACCAGTAACTTTTTGGGAGGAGAACCAGAAAAAATTCGTGGTTGAGGCACCGGAACCTGTGGTTCGCGGAGAAAGTCCGGAACTGCAGTTTGAATTGACATACGGGCAGTTTAGTATTGAGTGTGGTCCGATGGGGGCGCGCGTCTCACCATACGCCGAGTTGCCAGCCCACCCGACTCGACAACCGAGTGCAAAAGCGGAGGCGTGCCCAGGGCCCTGCGGTCGCTTCTCACCAGTCCCGGCCTACAGGAGCATGTGACACCCCCCGCCTATCCGCAGCGCCTTGCGCCGTCTCGTTGTTCAGTTTCAATGGTCCTCTTCCAGACACAACCCGCGCCTGCGGTCCATTCACACGAACCCTAGGCGTCTGTCAACAAGAAACCGTGGCCTCTTTGCGATCTTTCGCGGCGGCGACATGTTTGACAACCCAAAACTGCGGGCACCGCCACGCGCGCCCACGCCAGTCTTGTAAGTCTATTCATTCGCTAATTAGGTCAAGTTTCTTCATGCCGAACGTCGTCACTCCGGTGCCTCCCAAATGGGGCGGCGATTCGTGGCTGGTGGGCATGCTCTCACTCCCGACTCCAGCCGTTCGGGATCTCGAGGGTAGGGTATGGCGCAAAGGAACCGGCGCGGCGGGGCGATCAGACATACTCACCCGTCCCGGTCCATCCCCGCCAAAGGTCGGGATACACCGGGACGTGGGAGCACGCTACCCGGAACGGGATGCGCCCGCCGTGGGCTGCTTCGCGATGGAAGTGGGCCAATGCCGCCGGGCCGGACCGCACGCTCTGGCGCCGGCGGGGTCCCGAATCTATGTCGTCGTCAGGCCACCGCCCGAGGCGTCATCGTCAGCCAACGCCGAGAAGAACGTCTGCACCAGCGTGTCCGCCAATGCGTTCGCAGTCGTCTGAAGTCCGGCCAGAAGGCTATCCCGAACCACCGGGTCGCAACCGTTGACCTGCATCGCGCTACCACCGAGTGCAAACACCGTCAGCATCCGAACAACCCGTCCACGAAATCC
>JAJDDS010000327.1 GCA_029260195.1 Phycisphaerae bacterium | reverse complement strand
TCCCCCCGAAGAGACCACCACGATGGCCACCCTACGCGAGGCGCTGCTCATGCGACGCATGGACATTCGCTTCTCCACCTTCGCGCTGATCGAGGACTACTACTCCATGGATTGGGTCGATTTCGTCGAGCGGCTCACCCGCCTTACGCGCGGCGTCGCCTTCTACTGCACCAGTGAAAACCTCTCCAACGCGATCATGGAATCCTATCTCTCTGGCAGAAAGACAAAGACCTACCTCGCGTAGATACACCGATATTCGCGTTATTGGACGTTCGCCGCTTTTTTGGGGGCATTCCCGCAACCCCCGGGCGCCGGACGCCGATACTCCAGAAGGCCACGTCAGTTCCTATGCCGAACCGGGAGACAATTGCGATGTCGGATACCAACAAGCAAGACCCCATCATGTCAGAGTTGGTCGCGGAAGACCCCTCCTTTGCCGACCTCGTCGAGGAATTTGTCGGCGGGTTGGACGAACGCCTCCGAGGTATGCGCGCCGCCCTCGACGGTGAGGAGATCGATACGCTTAAGAGCCTCGCCCATCAGCTCAAGGGTGCCGGCGGTGGACACGGATACCCGGCGCTGACCGACGTGTCAGGCGTGCTTGAGCAACATGCGAAGGATGGCGCACTCGAGGAGTGCAAGGCGTCGATTGAAGAATTGGCTGCCCTTCTTTCCCGCGTCGTCGTCGGACCGTAAACGCCCATCGCCTCCAATGTTCAAAACGGCCGCCCCCCCTGAGGGGGGCGGCCGTTTGGTTTGTTAATCCAATTGGTTTGTCAACCCGTCGCCTCGACGATCAACATCCCCGTCCCCGCTGTCAGCCCTTCGGCCCCGCGGCTACGACGTTGGAGGGCACCGCCTTGAACATCGCGAAGTTCTCCGCGAACAGCCCCGCCAATTCCTTCGCTTTGCGATCGTAGGCAGCCCCGTCCGACCACGTGCTCTTGGGCGTCAATACCTCGGCTGGAACACCGTCGCAAGCTTTGGGAACCTCGAACCCGAAGATCGGGTCGATCTGGAATCCGGCGGCCGTCAGCGACCCGTCCAGGGCGGCGGTCACCATCGCCCGCGTGTGATGGATGTTGACCCGCTTCCCGACTCCGTACGGCCCGCCGCTCCAGCCGGTATTCACCAGCCAGCACGTGGCTTGGTGCTTCGCGATGCGCTCACCCAGCATCGTCGCGTATTTCGACGCCGGGAGCGGCATGAACGGAGCTCCGAAACACGCGCTGAACGTCGCCTGCGGTTCGGTCACACCGGCTTCCGTCCCCGCCACCTTGGCGGTGTAGCCGCTCATGAAGTGGTACATCGCCTGGTCCGGTGTCAGCCGCGACACGGGCGGCAACACTCCGAACGCGTCGCACGTCAGAAAGACAACATTCTCCGGATGACCACCGACGCTCGGAATCACCGCCCCGTCGATGAACTCCAGCGGATACGCGGCCCGAGTGTTCTCGGTGATGTCGGCAGCGTCGTAGTCGATGTGCCCGGCGTCGTCCATCACGACGTTTTCCAGGACCGACCCATGGCGAATCGCGCTGTAGATCTGTGGCTCCTGCTCTTTCGAAAGCTTGATACACTTGGCGTAACAACCGCCCTCGATGTTGAACACGCCGTTGTCCGACCAGCCATGCTCATCGTCCCCGATCAGGCGCCGGTTTGGATCAGCCGACAGCGTCGTCTTGCCCGTCCCGCTCAACCCGAAGAACAACGCAACGTCGCCACCCTTGCCGACGTTGGCTGAGCAGTGCATGCTGAGCACCCCGCGCTTGGGCAGCAGGTAGTTCATGATCGAGAAGATGCTCTTCTTGACCTCGCCGGCGTACTGCGTACCGCCGACCAGGACCAGCCGCTTCTCGAAGCTGACGACCACGAACACGTCCGACCGCGTGCCGTCGACGACGGGGTCAGCCGAGCACCACGGCGCGTTGAGCACGGTGAAGTCCGGCTCGAAGTCCGCCAGCGCCGCAGCTTCGGGGCGAATGAACAGCGTCCCCGCGAACAGGTTATGCCAAGCCCGTTCGTTCACCACGCGCACCTTGAGGCGCGTGCTCGGATCAGCCCCGGCGTAGCAATCGCGGGCGAACAGCGTCCTGCCCGTATAGTAATCCAGAATCTTCCGATGAAGCCGGTCGAACGTCTCCGGCGAGACTCCGACGTTCACCGTGCCCCAGTCGATGTCGTCGCGTGTTGACGGCTCCTCGACGATGAAGCGATCATTCGGACGTCGTCCAGTACAAACGCCGGTCTTGACCACCAGCGCCCCATTGTCAGCCGCCTTGCCATCGCCGTCGGCGATCGCCCGTTCGATGAGCTCGTCGCGCGACAGGTTCCAATGAACCTCGCCCGGATCGGTAATGCCACAAGCTTCCAGTTTCGCCGCCGTGGTGTCTGTCTCGATGGCTGACAAGATAAAGCTCCTTTATGTTCCGGTGTCCCGATCCCCGCTCAATCCCGGCGTGCCCACGCAACCGCCGGCGCCTGTGGAGTCTATCGACCCGCCACGCCCACGCAACCAATGTGTTTCGCGAACATTTCAACCCGTCTTCGGAAGAATGGTCGGGGCCGAATTGAGCCGTCCCCCCGTGCCCGCGGAACGCAGCCGCGACCGATCCGTCTGATAATCGCCCGGCAATCGCGCCGCTACGAACGTCACGCGGCTCATCGTCGATGCGCCGGTATCCGGACGGCCCCGCCCCCCCCTGGTTCCAACGCGGTACGGGCGTGATTGGTACGCTTCGGATTTCTGCCGATCACACCGCGCGTTATAGGAGTGCGGGGACGCGACGCGCCGGCGTCACC
>JAJDDS010000326.1 GCA_029260195.1 Phycisphaerae bacterium | reverse complement strand
GCGACGATATCCTCGCCGTCGATCTCGGGGCACAATCCCGGTCCGATCGCGACGACGTCGGCGTTGAAATCGGCGGCGAACTCCGCGAGGCGCGTGCGGTCGCGGTCGCCGATTACGCGTGTGGTGGCGCAGGGCGCCAGCAGGCTTACCGGTCCGCGTGCGTCGCGGGTCGTTAGAATTTGCACCAGACCCGCGCCCGTCCGAAATGCAGCGTTGGCCGCCAGCGCGGGCGCTCCGACCATCCCCAACTCGTCCATCCGCCCCCCGATCACGACGATGCGGCCGACATCCCCCTTGTGCGCGTCGTCGGCCCGCTCTGGAAACCTCGGCAACTCCACGGACGCTATCTCCCGTGTTGTCGCGAGTCCGCGTCGCGCGCAGCCAACCGATTCATCGCCGTGGCTGCGTAGCCCGCGCCGAATCCGTTGTCGATGTTCACCACGACGACGCCCGACGCGCAACTGTTCAACATGGCCAGAAGCGCTGCCACTCCTCCGAAGCTCGCGCCGTATCCGACGCTGGTCGGGACGGCGATGACGGGACACGCGACGAGCCCGCCGACGACGCTGGGCAGCGCGCCCTCCATGCCGGCGACGACGATGCAGACGTTGGCCTCCCGCAGCCGCTCGCTTTGGGCGAGCAACCGATGGATGCCCGCGACGCCGACATCGTAGAAGGTCTCGACGCGCTGATCCATGATCTCTGCGGTGACCCGGGCTTCCTCAGCCACGGCTTGATCGCTGGTTCCGGCGGAGATCACCGCGATCATTCCGTCGGACGGCTTGGCGTCATGCTGGCGTACGGTGATGGTCCGCGCGGTGGGATGATAGACCGCCTGGGGAACGCGCTCGGCGACGGCTTCGAATTGCTCGTGCGACGCCCGGGTCGCCAGCAGGTTGCCCCCAGCGACGCACACACGGTCGGCGATTTCGACGACCTGCTCGGCGCTCTTGCCTTCAGAGTAGATCACCTCGCAGAACCCGCAGCGAAGGCTGCGATGATGATCCACCTTAGCGAACCCGATGTCCTCAAACGGCCAGCTCTTGAGCCGGTCCATCGCTTCGCCGATCGAGACGTCCCCGGTCTTGACCCGCTCGAACAACTCTCGAATCGCGTGGTCCATAGACTGCTAGTGTACCGCACCTCGTCTCCCACCGCCAACCAGCCGCGTCCGGGAGCAACCGGAATTGGGTGACGGTTTCGTAAGCGGGCTCGGATCCAGGGGGCGTCAGAACTGACCACGGCGTCCCTTGCCCTTCCCCCTCTTTTGTCCTTCTTTCCCCCTTTGGCACTCTCTCCCCTCTTGTCGTTCCGAACGCGGCGAGGAATCTTGCTAACGCTCTATTCGCGGCCAGATTCCTCGGTGCGCTCGGAATGACAGCGGCCACCCGAAACAAAAGGCGGCGTTCGACACGGCAGGTCTCGTCGCCCTACGTTGACGATACCTCGACGTCATCTTACAAACAGCCTTCATGACCGATCCGTGCGGCGATAAGCTGCAGACACCGGACGCACTCCGCGAGCGACGCGAGCGGGTGTTCCTTGTGTTCGCCGGTGTCTTTCTGGCGTCGATGGCGATGCTGAACGTCATCGGCATTACCCGGTTCATCCACATCGGCCCGCTCGCCCTCGCCGTCGGCGTGCTCCCGTATCCGCTCACCTTTCTGTGTACGGATTTCATCAGCGAGTTTTACGGTCGCCGCCGGGCCAACTTCGTCGTCGCCGTCGGTTTGCTCGTGAACGGGCTCGTTCTGGGCACACTTTGGTTGGGCGATCGACTCCCAGCGGTCGACTCATCCCTGCAGCCCCCGTGGCAGTCGCTTTCACTGGCAGAGCCCGTCGCCCTTCCCGATGGCGAGTTGGTGCATGGCGACACGCAGTTGTTCCACCTGATCTACGGGTGCATGCGCGGCGCCGTCCTCGCCTCGATGTTCGCGTACATGGCTGCACAGTTTTGCGACGTCTACCTGTTTCACTTCTGGAAGCGCGTCACCCGCGGACGACACCTGTGGTTGCGCAACAACGCATCGACCATGGTGAGCCAACTCGTGGACGCCACCACGGTGATTCTGATCACGTTCGGCGCGAGCTACTTGGCGGGTGACATGAGCCTGGACGACCTATTTAAACTGATCCGTGACAATTACCTGTTCAAGGTCGTCGTGGCTGCCCTCGATACGATTCCATTCTACATTGGCGTCAGGGTGTTAAGATCCTATTTACGTATCGATTCGATGCGCAACGAAGGCGGTTGACTCATGACACCGTATCTACTGATCGGGGCGCTCGCCTTCCTGCCCGGCGACGGGACATCGACTGAGGAGAAATCGGCGGGAGATGAGCTGGATTCCGCGATCACGGCCTACTTCAAGGAGCCCGACGCGGCGAAGCGGGCGGACATCTCGGTCGCAATACACAAGGCCTCGGTTGGTTCGATGACCGCGGTGGCTGACGCACTCACCCGGGTCTGCGTGTGGGACGCGAACTCCGAACGCCGGCAGACGGTCGCGGTGGCGAGTGCAGCCGATCGGGACAACGCGCTGCGCGTGACCCTGCCCGCCGACTACGATCCGACCAAGCGACACGCGCTGCTCCTCGCGCTGGTCGGCCGGTCCGACGCCGGTGAGGCTGCCTATCTTGATCGCATGGCGGAGGAATACGTCGTCGCCCGCGTGGCGGACTTCTCGGGGATTACGTTCAACGGTCCGCGGGAGCGCGCGGACGAGCCGCGACGGTGGTTGGCTGCTCTGAAGCGCCGTTATCACCTCGATACGGACCGCGTTTACCTCTACGGTGGTGGGATTGGCGCTGACGCAGCCTTCGTGGTTGCGTTTGCGCAGCCGGACCTGTTCGCCGGGATCGTGATTCGGGAGGGGATGCTCGACGTCCCGTACCACCGCGAGCTGCAGCGCATCCTGCTGGCCAATCTGGGTGACACACCGTTGCACTTGATCTGGACGCGCCCGGACCTTCCGCCGGAGACGGTGTTGACCGGTCGATCGGTGCGCGTCGCCCTCGCCAACCAGTCCACGATGCGCCATGCCGAGACCGCCGGCCTCCCGATCACCAAGACGGTCCTTTCACCCTCGACGACGTTTGACCCGAGCGCATGGTCGCATGTGTTCGAGCATCGCCTGCCGGCATCCGTCGACACCGTCGCCCACTGGTTCCGCTATCCCCAACAGGGACGCGCGCGGTTTCTGCGCCCGGGTGAGTTCGCGGGGCCGGTCTGGGAGGGTGATCAGATCGACATCCAGGTACCGCCGACGGTGGACAGAAGCCCGTACATCACCCAAGTCCTGCAATCCAAACTCGCCCGCCTCACCGGGCGCATCGATGGCCAGTCGATCGAAATCGAGTCGACTCGCTGCGACACCGTCGAGATTCACCTGGAACCCGCAGCTGTGGACTGGTCCCTCCCCATTCACATTCGGTACAACGGCAAGCGCCGCCTCGACGAGCGGGTACGCCCGAAGATCGACACGCTACTCGAATCCGCCTATTCGGAATGGGAATTCCAGCATCCCACGTGCGTACGCCTGCGCGTCGGCAAACGCGGCCGCGTCTTGCCGTTTTGACCACGTCGGTTTGCTTCGGTATACAAGGTCGATCAACGATGAGCGAAACCGTCACACAACCGAGCACGGACGTGAGCGCCGAAGCACTGCTTGACAACTTGACCGACCCCCAACGCGAGGCCGTGACGCACGCCGACGGTCCGCTGCTGCTGCTGGCTGGTGCGGGAAGCGGGAAGACGCGCGTCATCACCCGCCGGGCTGCCTACTTGGCTGCCACCGTCACGCAACCTTGGCATGTCCTGGCCATCACCTTCACCACCAAAGCCGCCAGCGAAATGGCTGAACGCATCGCGCAAATCGATGCCGATGCCCGCCGCGACATGATGGTCTGCACGTTTCACTCGCTTTGCGCCCGGCTCCTCCGCATCCACCACGAAGCCGCTGACCTGCCTCCGAACTTCACGATCGTCGACCAGGCTGACCGGCGCGAAATCGCCAAACAGGCCATCGAACGGGCGGAGCTCAACACGCAGAACTTCCGCCCCGCCGCCGTGGAAGGCCGCATCAGCCGCGCCAAGAACGCCATGCAAACCCCCGAGGACTTCGAGGCTGACGCCATCGAGTTCTACGACCGGACCATCGCCCGTCTGTACCGCATCTACGAGGACATCCTCCGCGAGAACGCCGGGCTCGACTTCGACGACCTGCTCATGCGTACCGCCTTCCTCCTCCGCGACAGCGACGACGTCCGCGCCAAACTCAACGACCGCTACCGATACGTCCTGATCGACGAGTATCAGGACACCAATGCCGCGCAGTACCGCATCGCCCGCCTGCTCACCCAATCGCACGACAACCTCATGGTCACCGGCGATCCCGACCAGTCCATCTACAGTTGGCGCGGAGCGGACATCCGAAACATCCTCGACTTTGAAGACGACTACCCGAGCGCTAAGGTCATCCGCCTCGAACAGAACTATCGATCCACGAAGCGCATCCTGTCCGCCGCCAGCGAGGTCATCGCCTCCAACATCGAGCGCAAGGAGAAACGCCTCTGGACCGAAAACGCGGAGGGCGAGCGCGTCTGCGTCATAACCTGCGAAAGCGCGAACGACGAAGCGAAGGTTATCGCCGCTGACATCAGGACGCGGATCGACGCGGGCAAAGCGCCGGCGGACATCGCCGTGTTCTATCGCATCAACGCTCTGAGTCGCACCGTGGAGGAGACGCTGTTCCGCAGTGGCATTGGCTACCGCATCGCACGGGGGACCGCGTTCTACGCCCGCAAAGAGATCAAGGACATCCTGGCCTACCTCCGCGTCATGGTGAACCCCGCCGACGCCGTCTGCCTCGAACGCATCATCAACACGCCCACACGCGGGATCGGTAAAACCACGATCAACAAGCTCAAGGCCTTCGCCGAATCGAGCGGCTGCCCGCTGTTCGACGCCGTCATGCGTGCAGCCGAGTGCGATCTCGGCAAACGCGCTCAATCCAGCTTGGCGACGTTCGCCGAACTGCTTCGCAACCTTGAATCGCTGGTCGAGGGTGCCGCCCGCGAAGCATTGGAAAAAGTCCTCAGCCTCACCGGCCTGCTCGCCCAGCTCAAGCAGCGCGAGGAGGCGGAGCCGGAACCACTCGCCAACGCCCAGGAGTTGATCAACGCGGCTGCGGACTACGACCGGGGGAATCCCGAGGGCACGCTGCTCGATTGGCTGAGTTTCACGAGCCTCCTCGGCGACGAGGACCGCGTCGAGGGCGCCGACGGAGCGGTGACGCTGATGACGCTGCACGCAGCCAAGGGTCTCGAATTCCCGGTGGTCTACATTGTCGGGCTGGAAGAGGGGTTGCTGCCGATGGTCCGCCGGTCCGAGGATTACGATGAATCGGAGGAGGAGCGTCGCCTTTTTTTCGTGGGCATGACCCGGGCGAAAGAGCGTCTAACCCTTACCCACGCCCTCTGGCGCTCGCTGCACGGCGTGGGAACGCGAACGATCCGCTCGCCATTCCTCGACGAACTGCCCCCCAGTGAGGTAGAATGGGTCCGCAGCGGCGGATCCGACGCCGGGCGCCAACGCGGACCGGCCACCGGCCGCCTGCCGGACGACATTGAGTTTTGGGAGGTCGGCACGCTGGTGCGGCATGGTTCGCGCGGGCTTGGCAAGATCACCAACCTGCGTCGGGGCCACGCCCGCACGCACGTCCACGTCTTGTTCGAGGACGGATCCGACCAATCCTACGCGCTGGAGTTCGCGGATCTCGAGCGTGTGGATTACGACGACATAGGCTGAACGAAAGGATGCGTAGCATGCGTCACGCCGTGATCATGGCGGGCGGCGCGGGGACCCGACTTTGGCCCCTGAGCCGCAGCGCCCGACCCAAGCAATTGCTCCGCCTGTTCGGCGGCAAGAGTCTCCTGCGGCAATCGTACGAAAGGCTGGCCGCCCTGCTTCCGGCGGAGTCGATCTACGTCATCACAGGCGCCTCGTTCCTTGATCTCGTCGCCGAGGAGCTGCCCGAACTGCCCGCGGACAACCTGTTCGGAGAGCCCTGCGGACGCGACACGGTGAACGCCGTCG
>JAJDDS010000325.1 GCA_029260195.1 Phycisphaerae bacterium | reverse complement strand
GACCTGCTGGCGCCCTCCGATGTTCGTGTCGTCGTTTCTCGCGCGGGGAAAAACATCGGCATCAAGGGAAACGAAGGCGAACACGCCACCCTGACCGCGGGGCTGCAATTGCTGAATTGGATTGAGCGCGACGACGTGTTTGAATCCATGAGACGAGGGGAATCGATCAACCGCAAATACGCGTTGGGCGAAGAGCGCGCCGAAATCCTGTTCGACATGCTCGCGCCGTCCGAGGTGCGCGTGATTGTCTCCGGCGCCGGCGATGACGCCGTCTCGGTCAGCGGGACCGAGCGCGAACACGAAGTCCTCGCGGACTTTCTCGAACTGCTGCACTGGCGGGAGTAGATATGCACAGGGTCACCTGACGAAGACCCGATCCGAGCGTCGCCCAGGTGCTGCGCCGAATCGGGGGCGGTGCGGACTGAACTGAATCAGACGTCACCGTACATGAGAGAGTATTCTTTCACACGTCACACGGGTGGAGTCGGCCTCCCTGGGCCGGCTTTGGTGTCGCGACCACACGGTTCACTGCGGTGAACCGAGACACCCCACCCGTTGACCCTTTTTTACGTCGCTCCGCCGGACGTTGTCGGTGAGTACCGCCCCCTGTGTCTCCGAGTTCGGGTACGGCGGGCTGTGCATGACTGGCAGCACCGAATTACGATTTTGGCGCCCGGGGTGTGGCCGGGAGGCGATCGTGCCGATATCATATCCCTCCGGCAGTGGATCGATGCCGGTCACGATGGGCTGACCGATACCCAAGCCGCGCTCTTCAAGGAGGAACCGATATGCGACGCCGCACCTCGATGTTCACATGCCTGCTGGCCTCGGCGACGCTGCTGGCCGGCGCCGGCTGCACCAATTCAGCACCGTTCGGATTCCTCAACGACAACGACAACGGCGCCGAGACCGGGAACACCAACGATGACGGCGGCACGACCGTGAACGACAACGGCGGCGATAGCAGCATCGACGATAACACCGACAACGACACGAACACCAACGACAACACGTCCACCGCGCTCGATAGTGACGGCGACGGGTTTTCCGACGAGCAGGAACAGACCGGGATCCCGGGGTCCGACCCGCTCAATCCCAACGACACGCCGGAAAACCCGATCGACAGCGATGGAGACGGGTGCTCGGACTTCGACGAGACGCATTTCGTCGGCTTCTGCGACGCCAATCCGAACACGGACGGCGGATCGAGCGATACGGATCCCATCATCGTTGAGGATCCCGATACTGCGTTTACGTTCTCGCTGACGGTTGCCCGGCACGCGGACGTCAGTTTCTCCGACTCCCAGATTGACGCGCAATTCGCCGACGCCGGGGCGATCCTGCAGTCGGCTGAGACCCAATGCGCCGATGTCGCCACCGACACTACGTTCGCGCGCGACGGCAATACCGCCTTATTCACCGCCGGCGGCGCGTCACTGACGGCTGAGTCGCAGCTCGATGCCGTGTTCGCCGAACTGCAGGACGTGAAGATTGTCGACATGATGGTCGGGGTCTGCGGTGTCCCCGCCGACGGTGATTTCAGCATCGTGCTCGGGTGTGCCACATCGGGGGGGTCCTTGGTTATCACCACGATCGCCGCGGCAGACGTTTGGGCGCACGAGTGGGGCCACGTCCAGGGGTTGGCCCACCGCGACGGATGCCCGCGAAACGTCATGCACTCATTCGAGGTGGACACCAACGCGGTCAACGCCGCCGAGCGCGCTGCGTTTCTTTCCGACACGCCCAGCGGATTCGCCAAGGTCGCGATGCTTTCGACTCCGTCGGCGCGAATCGATCAACTCGCGAAGACAGCGGCTGAATCGCTGCCGCAATGGCTCCACCGCCTCGCAGGCAAGCAGTACATCGCTGGTGTTCCCACGGCAGTCATCGATCACATGCACGACGACGCCACCGACCATCTGCTCGCGATGCTCGATGGTCCGGCCGCGGAGGGCTATCATCAGAACGTCGTTCGCATGCTCGGGTTTACCGGCGACGCGCGATCTTGCGGACCGCTCATGGACTTGATCGACAGTGCAGCAGGTGAATTGTCCTTCGGCGGATTCGCAGCGTTGACCGAGAGCTTCCTCGCGCTTGGGCGGCTGGCGTCGCACGAGACGGACGGCGCCGCGCTTGCCTTCCTGATCGCCGGGACGGACCCTGCGACCTGGACCACGCGCGGGGCGAACTGGACTTACCGCTCGCACCGCGACCAAACCGCCCGCGTGTTTATGACGCGACTGTCGGTGCTGGCGCTGGGCCTCACTCACCACCCCGCAGCCCTTGATCACTTGCACGCCTTGCGAAGTCTCACTGCCGATGACCCGGAGAACGGTGTCGTGTTCGCGGACCAGATCGACGAAGCTATTGGCCGGCTCGACGGTTCCGCGCTCAACGCTCGGCGCGCCGGCGCGCCCGCGCGTCAACCGTGACGGATAGCGCTGTCTGGCATGCCGGGCGCGCGATCCATCGCGGCGTTCGCGTGTTCCAAGCTAACGCGGTGATCCCCGATACACCCCTCGCCACCGAACGCGGGCTGGGGGCGTTTTATCCCTCAATTCGCGCCATCCGTTCGCCGATACCATCCGGCGTGAGCGGGCCCGAGCGAATGGTCGGTGTGGCGACCGGTCCCTGCGCGCGCAGATCAGGCAGATCCCGGTATGGCCACCCTCGTGGATTCCAGCAACAAACTTGGCGGTGTCGCCGGGTCCGAGACGCGACAAAGGGCGCGGCCGAACGCCGATCCCGCCATGCGGCGTGAGCTAGACCTGTCGGAACAGACCATCCGCGATCTCATCGTGCCCATCGCCGGACACGAAGAGCTCAAACGATCGCTGCTTTGCGGCGAGCTCAGACGCTATCGCGCCAGCCTCGAGTGGATGGACCCCAGCGTCGGCGGAAGCCTGATCGACATGGGCGCGTGCGGAGACCTCGCACCCATCTACGCCCGAGCCCTGGCCGTTGATCGCATCTGCTGCCTGGACCGCACAAACCACACCGGCCCCGCCAGGCAGGTTCACGAATCCGGAGAGCCATTCGATTTCGAGTGTTTCAAGGTCGACCTCGAGCGCGATCCCTTTCCCTTTGACGATCAGACCTTCGATCAAGCCGTCGTCATGGAGATCGTTGAGCACCTTGCGGTCGACCCCATGTTCATGCTGGCTGAAGCGAATCGCGTGCTCAAGCACGCCGCGCCGTTACTTCTCACGACACCCAATCTGACCGCCATCTCATGTCTGTACAACCTCCTCTGGAGTCGCCATCCATCGCCCGGTATGCAGGCATTTGGACCGGGAATCATGGATCGCCACCATCGTGAATACACGCCGTCCGACGTGGCTGGGATGGTCGAAGCGGCTGGGTTTACCGTCGTCAAACTCGACACCTTCAACGGAAGTCCGCCGGACGCGACGATGCGTCACGTGCGCCGCCTGCTGAAGGTCCTGCGCTGGTTCCGCCCGGAGATCGACCTCGACCTGCGCAATGACGTCATCCGATGTCTGTGCCGGAAGACGAGCCAAGTGATCGAGAGATTCCCCCGACACCTCTACCCGAGGTATCGCTACTACGATTACTCGACCTACGACCGCGAGCTCTCCGAACGCTTCTCCGGCCGCCGGTACTGGGGAACGAGCTTCACGGTGGAGGACCCGCGAGCGCGCGTCGACTTCGACGCTACGAAGAGGACGGCGTCCGAAGGGTAGATTGCTTGCCGGCGCTCTCTCCCGGCGCGTGCCTGACGATTCCGGCCGTCCTCGCGAATCGAACTTGGAGCGATTTGGCACGTCGATTGCCGCGAATCTCCTATTGGCACACAACTCGGAGATAGCATTATGACCGCTTCATTTTCGCACGCTGCGCACGCGGCGCCCGTCACTTCGGGACGGCGATTCCTGCTGGACCCCGCGCTCAATAAGGACTTGGCGTTCACGCACGACGAACGCCGTCGCCTCGGGCTGGACGGCCTGCTGCCCACCCGTGTTCTGACGATTCAGGACCAGATCGAGCTGGAACTCGAACACGTCCGCCACAAACCCACCGATCTCGAGCGATTCATCGGACTCCTCGCCCTGATGAACCGCAATCAGGTCCTTTTCTACCGCGTGCTCGTCGAGAACCTCCCCGAACTCATGCCCATCATCTACACCCCGACCGTCGGGCTCGCCTGCCAGCAATTCAGCCACATCTTTCGCCAGCCACGAGGGCTTTGGCTGACTCCCGACGACGCCGACCGCATCGCCGACATCCTTGGCAACGCCCCCTGCGACGACGTTCGCCTCATCGTTGTCACGGACAACGAGCGAATTCTTGGCCTCGGCGACCAGGGTGCGGGCGGCATGGGCATTCCCATCGGGAAGCTCGCCCTCTACACGGCCGGCGCGGGCATCCACCCGGACCACTGCCTCCCCATCAGCCTGGACGTCGGCACTGACAACGGCGAACTCCTCCACGATCCCATGTACATCGGGCATCGCGGGCGGCGCCTCCGCGGCGCCGAGTACGACGCTTTCGTCGAGCAGTTCGTCGAGGGCGTCAAACAGGTCTTCCCGCGCGCCGTGGTCCAATGGGAGGATTTCAAGAAGAACACGGCATTCGCCGTTCTTGATCGGTACCGAAAACGCGTTCCATCCTTCAACGATGACATCCAGGGCACCGCTGCCGTCGCGCTCGGCGGAATGTTGGCTGCGATGCGTCTGAAGAACGAGTCGCTCGCCGCCCAGCGCATCCTCTACGTCGGCGCCGGCGCGGCCGG
The DNA here is from genome assembly GCA_029260195.1 of Phycisphaerae bacterium. GTDB lineage: Bacteria > Planctomycetota > Phycisphaerae > UBA1845 > UBA1845 > OFTM321. The sequence goes on along the minus strand of JAJDDS010000325.1, from coordinate 889 downwards.
TGTCGGCATCGCCCGCCTGGTTCGCGCCGAAATGCGTGCCGGCGACGTCGATCCGAGCACAATAGCCCGCGCCCAGGTTCTGGTCGATCAGCGCGGCGTCATCCACCAGGGGCGCGAAATCAGCGATCCCCACAAAAGGGAATTCGCTCTCAGTCCCGACGTCATGAAGAGCAACGACCTCCCCGATCTGACCGACGCAACGTTGACCGACATCGTCCGCGCCTTCGAACCCACAGTTCTCGTCGGCACCACAGCCACCCCCGGAAAATTCTCCGAGTCCGTCATTCGCGAAATGTACAAGCACGAGCCTCAACCGATCATCTTGCCCTTCTCCAACCCCACCAGCAGAGCCGAGTGCACCCCCTACGAAGCTATTCACTGGACCGACGGCCACGCCCTCGTCGGAACCGGAAGCCCCTTCCCGCCCGTCAAGTTCCGCGATCGCGAAATCAAGATCGGACAGGGCAATAACGTCTTCATCTTCCCCGGGATCGGGCTTGGCGCACTCGTTTCGGAAGCCCACGAGATCACCCCCGAGATGTTCCTCGCCGCCGCCCGCGCCATGGCGGATTGCGTCACTGACGAGGAACTCGCCGCCGGATCGCTGTACCCCGATCAGTCCAGGCTTCGCGCGGTCAGCGCCCGCGTAGCCGCGACCGTCGTGGCTGAGGCCCGCGACAGTGGCGTCGGCCGGCGCATTCCCGCCGACCAGATCGACCAATCGGTCGCCGACGCCATGTGGTTCCCCGATTACCCGGTATTCAAGGGCTGACGTCGTGCTCGTCGCACCGCTTCGCCGTCAAGCGAGCATCTGCCTGATGCTCTCCCAAGCCTTCGTGATCCCCGCGTAGGCGAAAAAGAGCAGACTGATTGCGAGCGCCCCGTTCGC
>JAJDDS010000324.1 GCA_029260195.1 Phycisphaerae bacterium | reverse complement strand
GACGCCCAGTTACGCGCGCAGGTTCTCGACGCATACTCCGCCGCCCTCGACGCCGCCGGCAACACCGACCTTGCCGCGCAACTCCGCGCAGCCGAGAAACAACCAGCAGTAGGACCCGAGTAACCCCCACGCGCGCCTTCGACGCCCCGCCCCCGCGATCCTACACGTCCAAGGAGAAAGACGTATCCGTTCGGCGAACGACACGTGGCGGGGACGGTGGCGATCAGGGCGCGAACAAATCCGCGTCTTCGTGTGGGGCAGTCCGAGATGCGAGTTCCTTCGCGAGAATGGGGCGCTTCCGTTGCCATTCCTCGATCGTGTTGATGAGTTTCTCGCGATCGATCGGTTTCGCCGCGTAGTCGTCGCATCCCGCGTCCATGCACTTCTCGCGGTCGCCCCCCATCGCGTGCGCCGTCAGCGCGATGATCGGCCCGGTGTAGCCCTTCTGTCGAAGCAGGGCCGTGGCTTCGTAACCGTCCATCACCGGCATCTGCATGTCCATCAGGATGATGTCGAATGCGGTGTCCTCATCACGCGCGGTCAACGCCGCCTCCATCGCGAGCTTCCCATTCTCCTTGACCGTCACATCCGCCCCCGCCCTCCTCAGCACATGGGCGAAGAGCCGCTGGTTGTCCGGTCCATCCTCCGCCAGCAGGATACGGCAGCCGCGCACGTCGGGCTGGCCGGCGCTTGCCGTGTCGGCCTCGGCGGCTACCCCGGTGGCCGAGGAGGGTTTGTGGATCATCTTCACTCCATCGAGTGATCCCGTCGTCACGGTGAGGCGGAAGCGCGTCCCGACGCCCGGCTGAGTGTCGACCACCGTGATGTCGCCGCCGAGCATCTGGGCCAATCGCTTACTGATGGTCAGGCCCAGCCCCGTCCCGCCGAACTTCCGGGTTGTGGAATTGTCGCCCTGCGAAAATGGCTGGAACAGCTTGGCGGCCTGTTCCTCGGTCAGGCCAACGCCGGTATCCAACACGTCGAACTGCAGGCGAGGCGTGACTTCGTCGTCGACAACGCTGGTGATCAGCCGCACACCGCCGATCTCGGTGAACTTGATGGCGTTACCGATCAGGTTGATCAGTATCTGTCGCAGTCGCATGGGATCGGTCTGGATGGTCTCGGGGAGGTCTCCGATGTACTCGATGTTGAACGCAAGCCCCCGCCCATCGGCCTTCGCCTTTACCAGCGAAGCCACTTCGGCGATGAGCATGGCTGGGTCGCAGGCGATCTGCTCCACGCCCATCTTCCCTGCCTCGACTTTGGACAAATCGAGGATGTCGTTGATGATGCCGACTAGGTTCTCGCCGTTCCTCTTGATCGTCCGGGCGGCTTCGATCCTATCGGGAGGAGCGTCCTCGATGTTGCCGCGTTCGAGCAGGACATCGGCGAACCCCAGAATGGCGGTCATTGGCGTGCGGATTTCGTGGCTCATATTGGCCAGGAACTCGCTCTTCGCCTGGTTGGCGGTTTCGGCGGCCGCTTTGGCCCGCCGGAGGTCCTCTTCGGCCCGCATTCGATCGGTAATGTCGCGGAGGATGCACCTGGTGGTCTGAAACTCGCCGTCCGCGGATAGCCGCGCCGATGACGAACCCTCGAACATGATCACTGTGCCGTCCTTGGCGCGCCACCGGACGTTGTACAACTGAGACCGACCCGCAAGCAACTCGCCTAAGACCTGCTCAATCTGTCCCCGGTCCTCCGGAATGATCAGGTCTCCGAGAACGTTGCTGCGAAGCAACTCACGTCGGGAGTACCCGGTCAGCTGTTCGGCCAGGCAGTTGATGTCGACGATGTCGCCCTCCGAGTCCACGAGCAAGATCACGTCGTTGGCTGATTCAAACAGATCTCTGAATCGCCCTTCCATCTCCCGTGACTGTGCCTCGGCCAGATTGCGCGCGGCGGCATACTTCTGTTCGGCGACCAACCGCGCGTTGGCCCTGACGCCGCGGATTCCAACGTACCCGCCAACGCCTAAGAACAGCAGCATCCCTGCCGTCAGGGCGTAGGTCACCCGCGCGTGAGCGGCGATCGGGCCGGCGAGCGCCGTTTTCTGTGCGGTGATCGCCAAACCGTACGTCTGATTGCCCAATCGGATGGGCGTAAATGCCATGAGTTCATCGATGCCGCCGGCGTTGTTATTCGTGAAGACGGCGGTCCCCTCCTCGCCGCGTTGCACGCGCCATCTCAGGGACTCCCTAGCGGCCTCTTCTTCTTCCGACCCTTCCTCGCGTCCGGCGCGCCGGTCGTTCTCGACCTCCTCCCACGTCCGCCCGGCGTAACGGCCGTCCGTGTCGTAGAGAATCTTGCCGTCGTTCTCAATCACCCAACAGGAGGACGCGCACACGGCGTCCGGTAGTGACAGGCACTTGTCCCAGAGCTTCCGCATGTCGATGCCGGCGAACATGACGCCCCGGAACTCGCCGCGGTCCTCGATAGGGAGCGTGATCCGGACGACCCGCACCCCCTTTTCGATCACGGGGGAGTGCGGTTCGCTGATGTGAACCCCGCCGATGTCGCGGACCGCCGCAAACGCCGGCCAGTGTGAGATGTTCTTCAGAGTCGACGACGCCGGGCTTCGCAGGATCCGGCTGCCCTCGGCGTCGATCACGGTGATGTTGTTCAGAACGTCTGAGTGGGTCTCGAGGAAGGCGTCCAACGCCTCCTGCCGATCCGGCGAGGCATTGACGATGTCGGCGTCTCGGGACAGATACCCAAGATCTTGTTGCACTTCTTCGAAGATTCCCTTCACACTCCTGGCGAGGTGTTGTGCCTCCGCGAGCTGGTGCTCCTGGAACGTCGTGATTGTGTCCTCTTCGAATATGGAGTGGCTCGCAGAGAGCCCGGCAAGCAGCAGAACCGCGATGCTCACCATTCCCCCGAGGGCGGCCACGGTCCTCCACCGGGAGGACGCGCCCGGCGCCGGGACCCCATCCTCCGGGACCGGCGACGGCTCCACACCGAGGCGCGGCAGTAGGAGCAGAAGAATGGGCGCAACCAGGGCCGACAACAGCAGCGGATCCAGTACGATGTCCCAGGTGCCGCGTAAGCCGCAGGCGTGCAGGATCGCCATCACGATCGCTTCGCCAATGAACACGACCACGACAATGGCGGATAGAGGCAGGAGAGATTGCGTGGCGTTGCTCTTCATGTCATTGACGTCCCGACCGGGTCAGACGCGGATGGTGGGGTTGTCCATCTCGCCGCGGGGGCGTTTCTCCGTCTCGTTGCCGCGTTCGTGGAACCACCATGCACACTCGTGATTCGTGGAAACGCCATCCTCGCCCGATCCGCGTTGCCGCGAACTCCCGGCGGCTGATGAGCGTGCACACGGACTCATTGAGCTGCGGGAGTTCCGCAACTGGACAGGCAGTCAGATAGGGTCGATTCGCTCACACCCCCGGGGCGAGCGAAGTCGGGTCCGCAACCGTTGGATCGGCTGGATTCGGGTACCTGTGAAGGCGCTCAACCACGGCGATACGTTTTTCTTGCGGCTTCATGGGAGCGCGAATGGTTATCGGTCCCCGGAGGATCGCCGACCGGTGGAAGTGGCCGCCCGCCTGAGCGCTGACGGGGAGTTGCCCACGCCACGCACTGAACCTGCCGGGATGAGCGAGCACGGGAATTCCGCTGCCACTCGCGAGGGCGCTACATCTTTCGCACAGTACCCAGCCCGCTGACGGATTTGGTGAGCTTCGGGTCTCCACGATAGCGCACGACGCCGATTCCGTTGAGCGTGATGTCGAGCGTTTCGATGGCATGCGTGTCGACACTTCCAGTGCCGTCCACCCGCACGTCGACCGCCTTCGCCTTCAGACCCAGCGCGCCGATCTTCCCCGCGCCCTCGACCTTGAGCGACAACTTCTCGCTGCGACCGGTCAGGTTGACCGAGCCGGCGCCTTCGACGCCGATCGTGAACGACGGACCGGCGACTTGTTTGATCGAGGCTTTGATCGCCCCCGTACTCGAGAATTCCCTGAGCGTCGGATTCGTAATCTTGATTGTGTTCGCATCCGATGGCTTGACCTTTTCGCCGAGTTCGACCGTGAGTACGCCGCCCGCGACGCGCGCCTGAATGAGCGGCATCACGTTGTCGTCGGTCGTAATCGCGAGTGACGGCGACTCGCCAATAGTCAGATCAACCCGGAACACACCAACCAGCCGCACGCTGTCGAACGCCTCCACCCGCGGGGTCGTCGTCACCACGTTGCCGCTTCCGACCACGCGATGATCGTTCGAGTGACGACACCCTGAAACTGTGCAGACGACGAAACACAACCCTGATATCCACACTTGACGAAACATCCTCAAGTCTCCAGCACACCCGACATACACTTTTCCTCAAGCCTGGGATCGGCACCTTAGTTGGCCGCGCCACTCGGTGCAACGAGCGCGGACCCTCTTGCTCCTGCGAATGCCCATCGGGCTGACTCCGCGTCGTCCCCACGCGTCGAACTCATGCTTCGCCCGAGAACGCGGGTGCGAAGAGACGTTTTCGGTCTGGACAAATGCGCCAAGTCGCCGGACGATGTGGGAGGCTAGACGCTCAGCCGCGAGGCGGCGGTGAAAGGAGACCCCCGATTCAGTATCGATGGCGAAGACCACGCGGATGGAGGCCCTGGAGGGTGGCGGTGGTCCTGCTGGTCGCCTCCGCCGGGGCGATGCTGCTGCCCACGTCGATCACCGGCCGCATCAACAACCTCGTTCAAGTCCTCGTACCGTTTCAAGATGGCGTGAATCGCGTCGCCAATGCCGGCGACCGGGCGATTAGCCGAGACGACGTTTCCCCGCCGACGGAGGACGCCCGGACCTGGCAATCGATCGCCGAATCGCTCGCGACGAAGAACCGGCGACTGAGGGCCGACCTCGATGCCATCACCCGAGTTCGTGATCGCGGCCTCGGGATGCAAGGCCGTTTGATCCCGGCGCGCGTGGTGGCGGACGACGCAGCCTACTGGCGTGAGTCGAAGCTGATCCTCGGCGGCCTGCAGCGAGGCGTCGCGGGGCGTGACGGTGTCATCTCCCGACATTTTTCGGTCAAACTCGCCGATTCCGACGGGGTACGTGGAGGGATGGCGGTCCTGGCCGCCGAGGTGTTGGTCGGCGTGATCGACACGGCTGGGACGTACACATCACGGGTTCGGCTGCTGAGCGACCCTGAGACGCGGATGCCGGTGGCGGTCGGACGAATGGACGGCGACACGTTCCTGGGCGTGGAGGCTGCCTTCTGGCTGGTCGGCAGGGGGAACGGCGTGATCGAGGTGCGCGACGTCCATCACCAGTACGTCTCCGATGGGAACATCGCCGTGGGTGACACCGTGCTGACACGCGCCGACGCGCCCCGGCTTCCCCCTTCCGTGACCATCGGAATCGTGACGGAGATCGATCGCGATCCGGACAACGCCTTGCTGTACGTGCTCCGCGTCACCCCGCGCATCGATCTCGGCGAGATCCGTTCGGTCTACGTCGTCGATACGGATGACTAAGGCGCGGTGGAGTCAGCCGTTTCCTGCACCTCGGCTCGGTCACCGAGCAGCACTTTCGTGTCAGGATGTTCTCCGCGCCACGTGCCCAGATCGATGACGCCGGATTCTTGCAGGTAGGGTATCTTCTCGCCCTGCCTGACGCCCGAGACCGCGGTGAAGGAGCTGTCGCCGAGGGGGTACCAGAGACTCTCGGATTCGCGATCGTAGAGCACGAAAGTTTGCTTGTGCGTGTACCCCGTCGTTCCAAACGTCACGGGTGCGTCATCGAGTTCTCGGCTGTAGACCACAGCCAGTGACACAAGCGGTCACCACCCAACGGTGATGGGCTTCCCGCTCATCGTGTCGTTGACCAATTCGTGCCCGTCGAGCAGACCGATCGGGTAGGCGCGGGCTTCGCCGCCGTCGGCGTACCCGATAACGCGAAGATCGTCGGTGGAGTCGATCGAGTTTCGAGAGAGCTTCAGCAGGCGCTTGTCATCGGGGTCAACAAAGACGGGGGCATCGATCGAGGGGATGGTGTCCTTGCCAATGCCGTACTCGTATCCACTCTTATCGAGCGGTGAATCGGTGATGTCGAACCACTCCCTGTCCCCGCCGGCGGTCGAGGCGAGAAGATACACGCGTCCGCCCTCGGTTTTGAAATTGCTCGACGCGACGTTTCGTCGATCAACGGGCACGGTGTCGAAGAACCCGCCGTACGCGACGAACCACACGACCGCACAAACCAGTCCCGCAGATCCGACGGCCTGCCAGCCGACGGGCTTGGTCGCGTCCCTAAGTATCCGATTGGTCGTCATTGACGATCTCCGGGATGGCACACGGTTTCCCAAGGTTCAAACGCACCGCGCGGGCGGAAGATTCCAACAATATTGGGGATTATTTCAGGAAGCACAACGGGGGCACTAGTTGCGAGATTCCAGCGTGTCGCGCAGGTACTCGGCGCGTGCGACGCTTCGCTCCTCGCCACCAAGCCGCCGGCCGCTCAGCTTCTGCAGGTGGGCGGGTTGGGTGTGGATAAACATCTCATTCACGGTCGCCAGGTCGATCTTGGGGCATCGGCCCATGTTGACGCCCATGCGCAGGTGCGAGAGGAGGTAAAGCGTTTCGTCACTGCTGAGCGCACGGGCGTTCTCCAGCGTCCCGTAGGCCCGCCAGATTTTGTCGTCCAGCAGGTTGCTGCGTTCCTTCAACAGCGTGTTGCGGGCGGCGGTCTCGAATTCGACCAGGCGGGGGATGATCCGCGTCCCGAAGTCGTCCACAATCTCATCCTCGGCCCGTCCGAGCGTGATCTGGTTGGACACCTGAAAGAAATCGCCGATAGCGTCCGTACCCTCGCCGTGCAAACCGCGGATGGCGAGCTTCATGTCCTTGACCGCGCGGAACATCTGCTCGATCTGGTTGGTCATCTTGAGCGCGGGTAAATGCAGCATAACCGACACGCGGATCCCGGTACCGACGTTCGTCGGACACGCGGTGAGGTAGCCAAGGCGTCTGTCAAACGCGTACTCGACGTGCTCCTCGACGGCGTCATCGAGTTGATTGACCTCGTCGAACAACGCCGAGAGCTGTAACCCGCTGCGCAGCACCTGGATGCGCAGGTGGTCCTCCTCGTTGATCATCAACGCGCGTCGCTCGCCGCCGGACACCACCACGCCCCGCGTGCCCTCGCTTTCCGCGTGCTGCCGGCTTATGAGATGGCGCTCGACGAGCACCTGCCGGTCGATATCCTGCACCGCGTCGATGTCGACGAGCAACGAGTTCTCACCGAGATCGACGTCGCTTATGCAATCGCTCAGCAGTCGGAAGACCTGCTTTCGGTCCTCGTCGGTGGCTTTCGTGAGGAAGGGGTATCCGGAGATATTGCGAGCCAAACGGACACGCGAGGAGATGACGATGTCGGCGTAGGGTCCGTCACCGCGTAGCCACTCGCCGGTTTGGGTTGTGAGTTCGTCGATGGTCACTTGGATTCATGCTCGTTCATGTCGTCGCGCAGCTTGGCGGCGAGTTCGTAGTCTTCCTGTTGGATCGCTTCCTGCATCTGGCGGCGTAGCTTGGCGAGCGTGGCGTGCTGAGATGGTTCTCCGCCGAGTCGAGCGGGCGTTTTGCCGACATGGTGCGTGGCACCGTCGTGGACTCGCTCGATAAGAGACTGTAGCGAGTCACCGAACACTTCGTAATCGCTCGGGCACCCGAGAAGCCCTTGACTGCGGAACTCGCGAAACGTCGTACCGCAATCGGGGCAACTGATATTCGCCACCTTCTGAGTTCCGGCGGACTGCTTGATGAAGCTATCGAGGATGGTGTTGACGGACTCGTTTTTCTGGGCGGTCAGGCCCTCCTCGGCAGCGCAACGCTCGCACAGGTGGCGCTCGCGCTTGTCCCCATCCGGGGGGATGATATCCAGCAAATGCACGGTGGCTTGGGCCTTGTTACACCGCTGGCAGAGCATTTGCATTCGAAGCCATCCTTCACCGACCCTTTTCCCGGCGGCGATTTTACGCACCGTATAGGCTATCGTCAACTCCGGTGCGGGCTCTGCACCCGGTCCGGGGTCACGGGCGTGAATATTTCGCCAAGCAGCCCGGCGCCTCGGTGACGGTGACGGTGGTAAGCTTGTCGCCCCAGGCGGGGACTTT
>JAJDDS010000323.1 GCA_029260195.1 Phycisphaerae bacterium | reverse complement strand
ACGCCGAGCGCCCCCCTCCCCGAATCCCCAACGCTGCGGAGGATTCCCGACCCCTTTATCCGTTCTTGCGGATTCCCCCGAGGTTGAATGGATAGACGTTTCGGCGCTCGGGATCGCAAAGTCCGGCGGTGTTGTAGGGCTCGATCATGCGATGCACGCGCGACGCGAACGCGGGACCGCCGCCGGTTGCGTCGCGTGCGGTCGAGTTCCCGATCTTGCCGATGATCTTCGCGAACGCCTCGTCGTGGGCCAGCAGAAACTCGTCGGACGGGACGGACTTGCCCGCGCGAATGCGCTCCTCCGCGTAGATGGCTGCGACGAAGTACAACATCGAGACGCTGACCATCACGTCGAAACGATCGAACGTCTGATAGCAGGCAGATACGATTCGATCCACGCGGCGCATCTCGCGCATGACGGCGCCCGCGTAGTCCGCGAGATGCTGTTCTCGATCGGGCGACGCCCAATGCTCGGTCAGAATCCGTCCGAGACGCTCGACGCCGAACAGCGAAAACGCGATCCCGGCACTTAGGAACGGATCGATGAAACCGGCTGCGTGGGGCAGCGCAGCCCAGTCCGCCCCGGCGATCTGATCGAGTCGGCGCTGCATGCGCCCGGTGCGCGCGAGCGGTGCGACGGGTTTTGCGCGAACGAACTGCCTGCGGATCGACGGGTAAGAACCCAACAGTTTGCGCCATTCCTGCTCCGGCGTGACGGACGGGTCCATGGGGTGACGCTCGGGATCGAGGGAGAACCCGGCGCTGGTCACGCCGTTGTCGAATCGCAGCACCCACATCCAACCGCCCTCGATGACGTGGTGCAGGGCTGATGTGTCGGTGTCGAACGAATATTTCTCGAATCGGTGCCCTCGGGCGGAGAGCACTTCCGACCATCGTCCTACGTTTTTGAAATGGCCATACAGTCCGCGCGAACGTGTGCGCAGGCCGCGATCGCTCACGTGGTTTCCGGTCGCCTCCGCGAAGGCGCCTTCGCCGGCTGATTCGCCGGTGGCGTCGATGACGAACGTTGCGCGCACTTCGACATCGCCGGCGGCGTCCGCGCCGTACAAGCACCACCCGCCATCGCGCTCAGCGGACTTGATCTCGCATTCGTCGAGATAGACCACGCCCATCGCGACGGCGCGCTCGACGAAGAACGCGTCAAAGTCGGCGCGAAACCAGTGCGCGTCGCCGTGCTGTTCGTCGGGATTGGCCTCGACCAATAGTTCCGTCTCGCCGCTGGGTCTGGGACGGAAGGGCTTCCCCGGCGTGTGGTGGAAGAAGCTAAACCCGCGCTTCAGCCCGCAGGCGATCTGCGGATACACGCGCTTCCACTCACCGTAGTTGGCGAACGGCGTCAGCCATGGCAGGTCGTACGTGTTGGCGAGTGTTTCGAGCTTCAGACTCGCGAGCGGCGTCGACGATTCGCCGATGGCGAATAGCGGGTGGTGGTTCCGCTCGATCATTACGACCTTGTGCCCGGCACGGCGGGCGATCACGGCGGACAGGCTGCCGGCGAATCCCGAGCCCAACACAACAACGTCACAGGTCTCGCTTCGCGCGCTCATTCAGTCGATCCGGAATCAGTCGAACCGCCGTCAAGGTGATCCGTGGTGGTCAAGGTCAGCGTCGGCGCGCGCGCGCCGTGCTCGTTCATCTGTCGCAGTCGCTCGATGCGCGCCGCCGTGCGGTCCGTGTCGGCGTCGAATTCCTGAATGTCCCACATGTCCGCCAAGACGCGTCCGCGGCGTAGCGAGACGCCGTAGGCCATAACCTCTTCAAGCGATTCGACGGTCGGCGGATGATACACACCCTGGTCCGCGAGGTACTCCATCGCGCCGTTGCCGCCGCGTGTGGGAATGATCGCACAACATTCAACGCCCGCGTCGAACGCAAAGTCTATCGACCGCTTCGCCCACAGCACCCCCTCGGATTCGGACATCCACGGGGGGCGAAGCAGGATGAACGTCCGGACGCGAATGCCGCGCTCCGTCAGCGTCGCGACGGCGCGCGCGAACTCCGCGGTGGTCATTCGTTTGTTCAGCTTGGCCAACACGTCCGGATGCACCGTTTCCAGTCCTATCGCGACCTCGAGTTGCCCCGCAATGATGTCGTCAAACGCGAAGCAGCGACGACCGATCATACGCGGATGACTCTCTACGACGACAGTGTCAAACCCCAACACTAGCGTCGCGATCTCGGGATAATCGCTCTCTGGAACCGCCTGGGGGTCAAAGAAGCTGCCGCTGTTGTACAGCTTCACGTGTGGCGCCGCCGGCAACCTGCTCAGCGCCCATCGAATCTGCTCAGGGATCGCCCCGGCGGAAACGCGCTCGTCGGTAGTGTTCTTCCACAGGTCGCACATGAGACAGCGAAACGGGCACTCACGATTGGTCAGAAAAATGGTCGCGACGTCAGCCATGGTCCCGTCGGGTTGACGTTCGGGCTCGACGAGGCTGGCGTAGGGGCGCGCCGCGTCCACCGCGTTCTTGGTGGGACGGCGTTCGAGTACCCAGTCGTCGGTGATGATGAGCGAATCGTCATGCATTGAACGAGTTGGGGTCGGGGGCCACCCGGCGGAGCGGGGTGCTGAGCGGAGTGTTGTCGGCGCGGCGGCAGGCGTCCCGGAAGATATCGCGGTAGACGTGCGCGTCGCTGGGAAACAGATCGGACGTCTGGGCGGCGTCGGTGATTCCGTGTTGAAAACGCCGCTTCGCGAAGATGGGCATCTCCATGCCGGTCACGGACTTGATCCCTCGGGCGACGATCTCGCCCTTGAGGCTGTAGAGGCGATCGTGATCCCAATCGGTCAGTTGGATGAACGGAATGCCCTCAGCCACCTCGATCACCGACGGGGCGACGAACGGGCTGAAGGTGGTGAATCCACTGGTTGCGCAGGGTGCGTAGGTGCGGGCGTAGCCACGACTCTGGCCGCCGGAGTAGGTCAGCGAGTGTTTGATCGAATCGACCCCCCAGCCCTCCTGGTAAAGCATCAGATTGTTGAGCACACTGCGAATGGTCAGCTCGGGGTTTTCCTCGATGGGATAGTCCTTGAGGTTTTCGTCGCCGCCGTCTCCGTCAAGCAGGTGGCGCCAGTCCGGGTAGCGGCGTCGGATGCCGCGGCAAAGGGCGAGCGCCATCGCGCCCGCCTGAACGTCGAGCGGTTTGTAATCCTCGATGACGCGGACGGCCTCGGCGATGTCAATGTCACCGCGTGACACTTGGATCGGTTCGAGGAAGGCTTCGAGATCCATCGCCTGGACGAAATCGTTGGCTTGTCGCAGATCATCGCCGCGTCCGTCAAGGCTGAGGGTGAAGGCTTTGAGTCGCGATGGGCTCGTTCCACGCGACAGCAGTGCGTGGTAGGTCAGCACGAGAACCGCCCCGCTGTCGATCCCGCCGGAGAAGCATACGCCTATTGGTGCGTGGTCAGGCATTGTGTTCAGCCATTTTTCGATCTCGTGGAGCGCGGCACGGATGTATCGCTCACCGATCACGTCGAGGTCGGCCGGCAGCGCCTCACGTTTTGGGGCGAAGAATCGCCGGTAGGTCGGGTTGGGATCTGGACACCCCAACAGGCGGATCTCGACAAGGTGATGCGCGGGGACCATGCGCGTGTAGGACGGATGGAACTGATCGCCAAGTCCCCTTTCGTCGAGCCAATCGCGGATCCGGTCGATGCGATCGCTGACGACGAGCGCCGGGCCGTCCTTCAGCTTTGCGATGAAATAGCGCATGAGTTTGCCGATGGTGCGGGCCATACGCACGGTCTTGCCGCGTCGGCCGACCAAAGCGAACTGACCGTCGATCGCGCGAACCGCCTTGGGGTCGCCGTCCGCGATGATCTCGCGGGCTTCATCAACACTCATACCGTGGATCATATTCGCCTCGGAATCGAGCAGATCCCAGACGCGGGAGATTGGTTCGGTGGTGTGCATCGTTGCGGTCTCCTAAGCTGCCTACCGGCCCTGTGCGACGAGTATGATCCGCCAACGCGGTCCCGATGTCCAGCCGTGATCTATCGAAGCGGCGGCGAAACGGGTAGAGTGCCCCGCTCTGAATCAAGTGTCAGCCCTTGAAAGGAAGCATGTCACATGGCGAGTCCCTATGAGGTCGTGTTGGACAAGAGGCGGGTAATCGGGCGTCTGGAGGCCATCGAGGCCATGCTCGACTGGGACCAAGAGACGTTCATGCCGCCCAAGGGGCTCGAGGCGCGCGCGCAGGAGTTGGCGGCGATAGCGGAGGTGATCCACCGTCATAAGATCGACCCCGAGTACGGCGGGCCGCTCGTCGAGATCGACGAGAATTCGACTGACGCGATCCAGAGCACGAACGTTCGTGAGATGCGTCGGGGCTACGATCGGGCGGTCAAGATCCCGGCGGACCTCGTCGGGCGGATCGCGTTGGTGTCAGCCCACGCCAAGGGTGCGTGGTCGGCTGCGCGGTCCGAAAACAACTTCTCGAAGTTCGCGCCGCATCTGAAGGAGCTTCTCGAACTCAAGCGCGAGGTGGCAGACCGCGTTGGGTACGTCGACGAGCGCTACGACGCACTGCTGGATGAATTTGAGCCCGGCGCGACTTCGGCGGAAGTCGGGGCGACCTTTAAGTCACTGCGCGAGCCGCTGTCGGCGCTCGCACAACAACTGAACGCATCGAGCACGAAGCCGGACGTGTCGGTATTGCAGCGCCCCTTCCCCAAGGCAGCGCAGGCGCAGTTTGCCCGCAAACTGTCCGCAGCCATCGGATTCGACTACGAGTGCGGCCGGCTGGATGTGTCGACGCATCCGTTCTG
>JAJDDS010000322.1 GCA_029260195.1 Phycisphaerae bacterium | reverse complement strand
GTCGTGAATGACTTCTCCGCCTTGAGCGCCGGCACCGGGTCCGATGTCGATGATGTGGTCGGCTGCGGCGATGACGTCTTCGTCGTGCTCGACGATGACGACAGTGTTTCCGTCCTTGGCGAGCCGTTTGAGTGTGGTGACGAGTCTGCGGCTGTCGCGCTGGTGCAGACCTATGGTGGGTTCATCGAGGACGTAGCAGACACCGATGAGCCCGCTTCCGATCTGGGTTCCAAGCCGGATGCGTTGGGCTTCGCCGCCGGAGAGGGTGGCGCTGCTTCGCGAGAGGCCGAGGTACTCGACGCCGACGTCGTGGAGGAACTGCAGCCGGTTACGGATTTCGCGGAGGGGTTGTTTGGCGATGATCGCAGCCTGCCCGTCGAATTCGAGTGTCCGGAAGAAGTCGCGCGCATCCGCGACATTCAGGTCGCAGATTTGGGCGATGTTCTTGTCGCCGATGGTGACAGCCAGCGACTCCCGTCGCAGGCGCGCGCCTTCGCAATCGTGACAGGGGGCTTCGCTGAGGAAGCGGTGGAGGCGTTGCTTGACGGTCTCAGAGTCGGTGGAGTCCCAGCGTTTCTTGAGTCCGGGGAGGATGCCTTCGAATTTGTGGCTGTGTTCCTTGAAGTCGCGCGGGGTGGTCCCGTGCAATAGGATTCCGGCGAGTTCGGGTCGGATGTTGCGGAAGGGGATTTTCGGCGAGACGTCGAACTCCGCGCAAAACCGCTCGATGATCGAGGGCTGTGAGGCGTCGGCACGTTTGGCGGTGGGGGGTTTGACGGCGACGGCGCCGGCGTCGAGTGTGAGGTCGCGGTCGGGCACGATGAGGTCGGGATCGAACTCGAGCACGTTTCCGAGTCCGTCACAGGCGGGGCATGCTCCGTAAGGAGAGTTGAAGCTGAAGACTCTGGGTGAAAGCTCGCCGAGCGAAACGTCTGGATGTTCGGGGCAGACGAAGTGGTCGCTGTAGGCGTGGTCCGTGAGTTGGTCGGCGTCGAGTCCGACGGCGACGATGACACGGCCGTCGCCATGGCGGAGGGCAATCTCGAGGCTGTCAGCCAGTCGTGCGGCGATGTGCTGTTTGATGACGAGTCGGTCGACGACGATGTCGACGCGTGTGGAATTCCGTTTGGGCGGGGGCGGTGCGTCATCGAGGGTGTGGACGGCGCCGTTGACCCGGATCCTGAGGAATCCCTGCTTCGCGACGTGTTCGATGAGTTGGTCGGCGGATCGGAAGGCGGTGCGGTTCAGCGGCGCGAGGATGAGGATGCGGTGGCCATCGGGGTGTTCGAGGATGTCGTCTGCCATCTGCGCGGTGGAATGCCGGGTGATGGGTCTTTGACATTTCCAGCAACGTGGTTGCCCGACTTGGGCGAAGAGGACTCTGAGGTAGTCGTAAATCTCGGTGGTGGTCGCGACGGTGGACCGCGGGTTGGAGGCGCCGGCCCGTTGCTCGATGGCGATGGTGGGGCAGAGCCCGTCGATGCGTTCGACATCGGGCTTGGGCATTTGTTCGAGAAACTGCCGGGCGTAGGCTGAGAGGGATTCGACGTATTTCCGTTCGCCTTCGGCGTAAAGCGTGTCGAATGCGAGCGTGCTCTTACCGGACCCGCTGAGCCCGGTGACGACTGTGAGGGCGTGATACGGGATGCGGACGGAGACGGATTTCAGATTGTGCTGGCGTGCGCCGACGATCTGAATGTGCTGTTTCGTGCTCACGCTCGGTTCCCGCCGCATCATCCGCCGTGCTCGATGGGGAGCCCGAATGTCGTCCCAGAGCCCACGGTCGAAACCCTTAAGGTTAGGAGTTCGCCGCGGCGATTGCAACCCTGGTCGGTAGGCGGTTCGCTCGATCGGCGGGTTTGCCGTGTAGTGGGAATCGAACGGCAGGGAGTGCGGGTTATAGAATCGTGCGGGACGGGAAAGGTCGATGATAGGATCGGTTCCCGCGTGGGTTCGGATGGGATCGGTTGATGATTGTCGTTTCCTGTGTGGCGTGGCGCTGTATTGGACCACCGCCGAATCGAAACGTATAATCGCAAGAGGAAACCTCGGGAATCAAGTTCGGGTACTCGGAGGGGGTTCGCGACTGCGGCATGCCCTTGTGGCCGTCTAACGGCGGTCGGCGTCCTGTTCCCGACTGCGAAGGAGTGGCCATGAATCTTGCTCATCATCGTATTCGGACGGTCTTGGTCCTGATCGGTTCTGCCGTACTGCTTTCGGCGCCGATCGCGGCGGCCGTGGACGGCGGCGACCGGCTGTCTGGAACCCAACGGCGCGCGCTGTGGGCCAACAACATGGCCCAGATCGAGCGTGTCCGGAGCGCGCCCGTCCCGGAGAAGCCGGTCGCGGCTCCGAACGACGCCGACCCGGAATCCAAGATCAAGCATTGGCTGGGGACGTATCAACGACAACTGGCGGAGAACGCGTCCGCGATCAAGCGGGACTACGAGTGGTACGTGGACCAAGCCAAGCAGCATCTTGAGAAAGGTGAGATCCGCGAGTCGTTGTATAGAGCGAGCAACGCGCTCGACAATACGCGCGACAAGGATACGTTGCTGGCGGCGGGCTGGGTGCGCGAGTTGGAAGGCCGGTCGCTGGAGCTGGCGAAGAAGTATCGGTCCGAGAGCGAATGGCGCAAAGCCCATGGGATCTACTACGAGCTAACCACCCTCTTCGAAGACAACAAGAACTACGAGAAAGGGCGCGAGGACTGCCTCAACGTCGCGCGGCTGAACGTACTGTACGCCGACGCCAAACGCTGGCCGGAGGTGCTCGAGGGCGTCGACAAGCACAACGCGACGGATGCGATGGACCGCATCGAGCACTACTACGTGGAAGACGTGCGGTTTCGGGACATCACGGAGGGAGGGTTGGATCGGCTGCTGCTGTTGGGCAAGTCCGAGACGATGCGCGAGACGTTTGAGTCGTTGGACGACGAAGGCCTGCGCGAGGAATTCGAGACGCGGATCCAGGCGCGTTTGGCTCGGGTGCGCAAGAGTGACGAAAACAGTTTCCGTGCGAGTGACGCGAAGGCGCACTTCCGCCGGGCGCTGCGAATCAACGAGGATACCGTCCAACTGCCGGAGGAGCTCATCGTCTACGAATTCCTGAACGGCGCGTTGACACCGTTGGATGACTTCACGTCGATCATCTGGCCGATCGAGTTCCGCGAGTTTGACAAGCACACGCGTGGCGGATTCGTCGGTGTCGGG
>JAJDDS010000321.1 GCA_029260195.1 Phycisphaerae bacterium | reverse complement strand
CGGCGTGTACGTACCGGCCGCAACCCATATCTCGTTCCCCTCACTGGCAATGGCGAGGGCATCCTGGAGGTCGGTGTAGGCGTTCGCCCAATCCAAGCCGGTGTCGGCTCCCTGGGCATCAGCGTCCGCGAGGATAACTCGCCCGGCTTCGTACGCTCCCATGTCAACGGTGTCGCGGGAGACGCGGGGCGCGCCATTGAGATCGGTATAGAGATCAAGCGGTACGGAGGCGTTGTCGGCGACGTCGATGGCGGGCGAGTCGGAAGTGAGCGTAAGGACACCATAGTCGTCGTCCACGCCGTCCCATCCGTCGAAGCCGGCGTTCGGATCGCGTACGAAAAGCGGGTCATCGTCGATGTTGCCGACGCCCGCGTATATTGTAGGGTCATCCGGATCGACGTCCTGCACGCAAGAGTATGTGACGGTGATTTGGCCGGGAAGTCCATAGATCTGCGCAGCCTCGTGGCTCGTAATCCCACCAGCTTCGTTGGCCCACAAGATTGAATTCTTAACTGTAATCGGTGCCGTTGTTCCGCCGGCGTAGAAACCGCCGCCAGACACGAACGCCGAATTCGCGCTGATCGTGCAGTTTGTCGCGAGCAGCGTTCCTACACGATTGTAAACCGCACCTCCGGGCGTTACCGACGAAACGTTGCCAGTCATAAGGACGCCATTCAGCTCTGTTGTCCCCTGCATGTTGTAGATCCCTCCTCCGACACTCCCCGTATTCCCGACGATCGCGCAATTCACAAGTCGCACGTGCGCGCTCCGCTGGTTCGTGAGGGCGCCACCCATGTCGGCGGTGTTTCTCTCGAAGACGCAGTCCGTCAGTACGGGTGTAGCTGCGATGGAGTCATTCAACATTCCACCGCCGCTCGAGGCGTGATTCTCCATGACGCGGCAGTTATTGATGGTCGGGCTTCCGTTGACGTTATAGATGCCACCGCCGAGACCCTCCGCCCCGGAAGCGTCGGCGTTCCCGCCTAAGATGCTGAAGCCGTCCAGGACGGCGCTGCTGTCGACTCCGCTGGCGGTCACAACGTGGTAGGCGTTGTCCGTCACTTCACCCGTCGTCGCGTCGTCACCGTTGAGATCGCCGGTGAGGATAGCGACGTGGAGCGCCGGATCCCGATCTCCCAAGGCGTCTTCATCCCCGCGGAACCCGCCATAGAGGGCGACGCCGGTCGCCAGCTGAAACGTGGCGCTGCGCGAATCGCCGGGTACGGTCGTCGGCGTGTACGTTCCGTTGGCGACCCAGATCTCGTCCGAGGCCACGGCTGTCGAGAGCGCGGATTGGAGATCCGCGAAGGCGTTGCCCCATGAAGATCCGTCGGCCGCCCCGCCGGTCACCTCAGCGTCCACGTGGATGATCGTCTGACCCTGTGCGGTTCCGGCCAGCGGCAGGACTGTGGATCCGACGAGCGCGAAAAAGCCAAATCCGCGGAGGCAAGGTGACGGTCGCATGAGCTGCTCCTTTCGGTGGAACGAGGCGGGGCGGACCGCGCCGGCGGTCGCCGCTTTCTCTGCAAACAACCCTATGCAGACGGTACCGAGAAAAAAAGCCGTCATTTAGGATGACATCATTGAGGATGACATCATTGAAGACGTCGTCCTAAATGATGACATACTTGGTGCTAACCTGTTGCGAGATAAGAGCTTGGAAGCGACGTTTCGGGGCGGTGGAGGCCCCCGGACTCGCGGATGCGACTCAGGATTCCTAGGTAGAAATGTCGGCGTTCAGCTCCAGTCCGACATGCGACCGCGGGAGAACGGCATGCCCGGCCAAGCTGCCCGACGGCATGCAGGCGGACGAAATCCTCGGCTCCCCCCGTCAAAGGCGTTGGACCTGGCGTCCCCGCTGTCCTCGCGCCGCGAGTGCGCGAAGCGGCCACCCCTCACCATCCCAACACGGTCACCGCAAGCGTCGTCCATTGGCCAATGCTCATCATACTTCTCTCCACTGACCGGCCGTGGCAACTGAGTTTCGGGACCCGACTCAAAGCTACAGCAGCGATTGGAAGAGCGATCTCGTTCCATTTGACGACACTGTTCCTCGAAAGAGTTTGTGGCTTTCCACGCGTTGATACGCTCCGAAAACGCATAACAAAAGCCCACTGCGGTCACGCACGCCGAGTTTCCGGTGCAAGCGCGTAATGTACGTGCGTAGCGTACTCCTCCTAATGCCGAGTTGCAGGGCAATGGCCGCGTCGCGCTTGCCAGCGAAAATGGCGCGGACGATTTCGTACTCTCGCGGGCACAATCGCAGCACACGAGCAATCGACCGCCACGTCGCTCCGGAAAAACGGCATCCCGTCGGAAAGTTCATGCCTCAATCCCCAAGTTCCCTCCGGAGTCGCCCATCCGATACTCATAGAATGGGGGAGCCACCGTTCTTCAACCACGCGGACGCAGCCATGCTGCGCGAATCAGCGAACGCCCCTCCAGGGGCTCTATTGTATCAACTCGGACCGTGTCGCGTCGAGCCGCAGTCCATCAATTGAAGTTCTCGTGCCAAGAAGTCACTGACATATCGCCCGAACAGTGACATTGGCTCTCCGCAGGCCGGACGGCGGCTTGAATCACGAACTCCGTCGGGACCGGAGGGGAGTCTTCCATTCGTTGTCATTATCAAAAACTCCGTCGCCCTGGCCAGATAACGACTCGCGCGGTCGGCCGAGCGACTTCGTTCTGCCTGCGATGAACCCTCACAAAAACCGTATTGGGGGTATTCCATGATCATCGTAAACTTCGTCAGGTGCCTCCGCTCGGCGATGCTGGCACGCACCGAGCTTGCCGCCGAGAATCTCGGCGTGGGACAACGGCTCGTAGTTCTTCAGCACAACTCGAAGCGTCGACGGCTTCGCATACGTGACCGCGTATTCTCGGTCGGATTCTTCGGTTCTGGGCAAACTGGCGCTTCGCTCTTCTGATCGTTCAGCCTGACACGGTCCTCGTATCGCCGCACGAGGCCGTCGAGGACGGCCACCGCAGGTCCATCCTGTACGGGATCCGGATCGCAAGCGCCCTCCGTAAAGTAGAACGAGATCTGCGCGCGATGCGCTCATCCCAATTCAAGAGAAAACATGCCGACCGAAGATCGCCCCCATTTCTGCGGAGAATACGCGCCTCACCGACCCGCGGAATCGATGGTGGAGCCCTGTCACGACGCTCCGCCAGCGGCATCCCTTGAGATCCACCGTCGAGTTAGCGAGTTTTCGGGGCGACGCGAGACCGGTCTGGAACCAATACCTGGCCTCATCACCGGATACTGGTCCACATGCATGTCCCTCAGCAGTGACCGCGATCAGGTCAAACGACGGAGACGTTCATCGACCTCACCACTTCGGTTCAAGTCCCTTAAAGTCGTGCGACCAATCCGTTCACAGTAGGAGAATGAGACGTGAACATGGAAGATCAGAACGAAGAAACCGACGCGGGTAACGACGAAGGCCAACGACGTGATGAGCCCGCCACGGCGGGTGGGGCTACCATGAGTCACGGACAACCCGGCTCCGAACTGATTCCGCTTGAGATCTGTCTGCAGCGCGCGGCGGGAGAATACGATCCTGATTCGGACTACGTGGAGCTTGCGGCGTCGCTGCTTCGGTATCTGGAAGACGAAGTTGGAGTCGGTGCGTAGGCTAACCTGCCCGGTCGTGCGTCCATAGCTGCGACGCCACAAGCCGCTCGCCAAAGGCGGTGTTCACCGCACTCAATCATCCGGTCGAGTCGTCGAAGGCGCCATGGATCGGCCTGACACCGTGTACACGACGCCCGTCGCCGCATCAACGTCATCGCCGTGCACAGGCTTCCCGTTCAATGTGCCGCTCTTCATCCGAATTCGCTGGACCAGCTTGAGCTGTTCGTACATCAGCCGGTTGTTCGCCTCAAGCCGTCCACGAAGCTCGCCCACCTCCACTCGCAACGCTTGATGGCGCTGCCCCATCAAACCCCCTTGGCTTTGGAGTTCTTCCACCCGTTGCTGCAGCTCGGCGACTTGTCCCTCGTGGAACTTCCGCTTCGGACGGCGGCGATCCAGCGCCAGCCAGTTCACGTACTTGTCGATCTCCCGGGAGCTCGGTTTGTGGCCGAGGCGCTGATTCACCTCATCGGTCGACCAGTCCTTGCTGAGCAGGTCGCAGGCCATCGAGCTTCGCAGATCCTTCAGGGTGATCTTCTGGCCGGCGGGGATGCACTTCGCTCCCGTGATCCGTGTCGCGCGATCCAGGACCTTCATGGCCATGCGTGTGCCGAACGTGAACAGCGGACCGTCGTCATCCACCGACCGGAGAATCAAGTCCAGGAAGGTCACGGTCTCCTTGTAGTTCGTAATGTCCGTTCGCGGCGTTCGGGATCGTTTGAGGATTTCACGACGAAGCGCGATCGTGTACTCCGGCTCCTTGGTGTGCGGGTCCACCTGCCGCAGCAAATCGCGCCGACGAAGCTGCAACAGGGAGCCTCCGTTCTCCCCGATGTCCCACGCCAGCCAGAGAAACGCCTTGTGTTCGGGCTTGATCACCACGTCGACCAGCCGGCGAAACGTGTCCTCTCGGATGAAGCGGACCTCGCCCGGATGCTCGGGAGCTCGAAACTCCATGACCTCCCCGGCCAGCTTCGCCTTGCCGGCCAACTCGAACGGCTTGCCACAGAGAATGAGATTGTAATAGGAATCACGCCCCTTGAACGGCTTGCCGGAGAGCCTCTTGATCGTGCCGTCTTCAACATCATCGTAGACCCGTTTGATGTCGGCCCTGGCCAGCTCTTCCCAGGGCTTGTTGGCGAACCAGCGATTGACCGTGCGTAAGCGGCTGACATAGTAGTTGAGCGTCTTGTACGTGGCCTCATCGAGCTTCGACAAGCGGTTCATGCGCTTCAGCTTGTACTCCTGATGCTCGAAGAATCGTTCGAAGAGACGCCTGTTTGCTTCGCAGATCGTCTTGTCCGCAAGAAGCCGCGGCTTCGCGGCCGTGTATCGGTTCTGCCACATCATCGGGCAATGAGGAGGGTTCCGACTATTTAGGCGTTCAACCGATTCGCGATGGAGCGATTCTTGGTTTTGTGAACCTTTTTGGTCAATGGACCCGACGGGACTTGACCAAGAAGGTTCACTTTTGGAGTGAATCTCTGGTGTGATCATTGGAGTTGGATTCGTCGTCGTTCAGGACGAATGGTCAAATCCGAAAGGCGCGATGGTACTTAATCCTTTCGGTCGACGACTCGGTCGACGACCTGAGGCATCGATCGGCGACGACGCGTTTCTTTGACTGCGAGCCGGAGGCGCTTCCAACCCTATTCAGCAACATTCCATAAGTACATCTAATACGGTCGCGGGATGCTGCGGGCCTTGCCTTCGAGGCCCGAGTAGTCATGGTCCTGAGTCGGGGTGCTGTTCTCGGATCGTCCGCCGGGATGATCGTAGACGCGTTTTGCGGGAACGACCGAGTGTGTTTGCGACTCTAAGTACTGCATGGCGCGTTGGGTAATGGCGTTTGCAGAAAGCACAATGGCTATGAGGGCGCCGGCTACAGCGACTTCCGTTTTGGATGCGTAGTGGTCCGGCACTGCCGGGTGTTCTTCTCGGTTCATCTTGCTTGGTTCGGGCGTTTCTCGCGGAGGCCACGCGCTCGCCTTGAGTGGAATGGTGAGACCAAGTTCCGCTCAAGATTGGCCAACTGAAGTACGGGGCTTGGTGATATGCTCCTCGTGGGCGCCTACTCCAATCAGATGGCGCTCGA
Source organism: Phycisphaerae bacterium (assembly GCA_029260195.1). Classification (GTDB taxonomy): domain Bacteria; phylum Planctomycetota; class Phycisphaerae; order UBA1845; family UBA1845; genus OFTM321. The sequence continues at coordinate 1,316 of JAJDDS010000321.1, read as the reverse complement.
TTGACGCAGCGGTTCGCGCGCGTGCGGTCCAAGGGGTTCTCGAACTACTTGAATGCAAGTCTTAATAAAGCTATGCTTTACGCCAAGAATTTGCGCGTTAACGACTCCCGTCTGTCTTGACAGCCGGGTGACCTGTTGATAGGTACCCTTGCGGTGAGGCAACCTGTTATTGATCGGCGCCTTTTTCCGAAGTGCAGATCGCGATCCTCGCCTTCCCGAGAAGAGGAGATGACGAATCGTGTCTCAATCCGCCGTCGGTAGTTCTCGTCCTTGCCGTTTGAATCCTCTCGTCAGCAGTAGTGCCCGACCGGGCCTTCCAGATTTCTGGATGGTAGCCGCTTGGGCGATGACATTGCTGCGATTTCCGCTCCTCTTCGCCGGTCTCACCGCGCTAACCTGGGCTGACGGAGACCAGTTGGCATGTTTTGCTATCCTCGCCCTCATGTTAGCTGACATTCTGGATGGCGAGTTACTCCGAGTGTCATCTTCCGCATCACGCCGCCATCGGATGGCGCGACATGTCTTCGACGCTCTATCCGATCGCTTGGTCATTCAGTGCACGTTTGCAGTTGCCCTCTGGGCTGGCTCCTGCTCGCTCTTCGTGTACAGCCTGATGCTCGCGCGAGAGGCAGCACTCGTTCTAACTGTGTCCATACCCTTCATCCAGAACCGTGTGGTATTGGATGCTGACGGCATTTCTAAGCTCGCCACTGCCTTTCTCGGTGCTCTCTTGATCAACTCTATTTGCCCGCTGCTACCCGAATTGCTGCTCCTGATCCCATTCGTTGGCCTGAGCGCGTGGGGGACGAGGCGATACGTCCGCCAATACGAAACTGCCCTGCACTCGCGCAGTGGATTCCGATGGCTCGTTCGCCGCCAGCAGGCGCGAGTCTCATGAGATGATCGAAATTGAGGATCGGGAACAGATCGAGAGGTACGAACTCTATTTAACGATCTTCCTAGTACTCAGTCTTGTCCTCTTCATCGGCTTTGCCGTCGAATTCTCCATCATGTTACTCACTCTGGATGGTGCGGAGGGCATGCCCGACGATCAGACCGGCGCAGCGCGCGTTCCAGCGGCGTATCCGATCATCACCTTCACCGCGACTCTATTCGCGGTGGCGATGAGCGCCTATTGTCGTGGGACACGACACCTTACGTTGGACCCAATTGAGCTCGCCAAGGCGGTGGGCCTCTCCTCAAAAAAGGCGGCGCTCATCGGTGCGCTAACGTGTTACATGTTGGGGCTCGCAGCACTGACTGGATGGACCGGCGGGTCGCGCATGTCTCCTTGGGCAAGCATGCTCCTCTTTTCC
>JAJDDS010000033.1 GCA_029260195.1 Phycisphaerae bacterium | reverse complement strand
CGGGCGTCAGGTACCACTCTTGGTGGTGGAAGAAGTCCAACGAGCCACGCCCCTCTACCGGGGTCGGGCCCTCTTGTCTTCTCGCCACTCATCACGCCCGGCGCGTGGCTCGGACCTCGCGAGCCCCAAAGCCCGTACCTGATGATTTGAATGAGAAGCGGGCACCGGATCACACAAGTACGCCGATCAGCCCAAGGACAGGTCGTGTGCCCGTGCGCCCGCTCCTATCAAAACCTCCAAGTCCCCAAGCCCGAGACTCATAGCCGCGCGCGTAGACAGTGCCAAGCCGAGATCTTGAGTCGGCGGCGTCCCTCCCACAGTCACGTTCGCATCGGCGTTCATCGTCAGGGACCGAGCGCCTCCCCAAAAGCTAATCTCTGTGTTTGGAGGTTGCCGCCCAGCGATAGTGTAGTCTCCTCCGCTTCCGAGTAGATTGATCCTGCGTACGGGCTCCTTGACTTCGATAACGCTGCAAGGGGCTTTCTGATTGATCTCGATGCCGACATCCGGCGAGTTCACCCAGCCCGCTAACTGATAGCTCTGCCTGGCGCTTGCGAAGATCTTCAATTCGCGTTCGTTAGCTTCCAGTTTTACCCCGCGGTATTGCATGGCCAGTCGCTCCACGGTGAGTTGATCTGGCAACAAGCGAATGCGAAGAGCAATATTCCTCGGTGCCCTGCGTATGGTGAAACGCGCGCCTTTCGCCTCGATGTCCCATGAACCCGGATTGAGCTTGCATTCGTTATCTTCTATGGTAAGACACGTCTCACCGCCATCATCGCAAAACTCCGCACTCAGCCTGATTGGACCATCGTTGCACTCTGGCTCTCGGATTGAAAGTAGATCGCGGCCAAGAACTCGGAGTGCGGTTCGAGGACTGATGAACCGGGCGCCACCCAAAACGACGGGAAAACGCTCTGCGTTCGGGTAGAAGCTACTGCGCGGCCAACGGCGTGAGAGGCGGTACGGGTCGAGTCGCTTCGCACGTACCGCATCCTTCGCTATGATGCGGCGGGTTACTTGATCGTGGCATGTTCCACAGAGAAGTGCGATGTTCCGAGGAATGTGGTCGCGGACCTTGCTGAACGGGACGATGTGTTCGTACTGGTAGATGGCGTGACCACAAAAGATGCAACCAAATCGACATTCCTGTCGGACAGTCCGCCTGATAGGAGCCGGGATATCACGACCCAATCCAAACGCGTTTCTCCTCGTTGCCCGACTCATAACTAGTCCCTCAAAGCGGCGTGGGCTAATCCTCGTCGCGATTCCGATGGTTCACGTTTTTCAGCGAACGATGGGGCGACGCGATGGTAGCCTTGCCTGCACACAAAGTGAGCACACTCATAATGGAATTGAGCGCGGCACCGCGAGGATATCGCGCGCTGTCGGCACCCAACACCCCCTGTTGACGTGTGAGCATCACAACATCGACTGTGTCGAAAGTAAAGTCGTCCACCGTCATGTGGGTTATCCGCTAATCTATCGCAGCATCCCCACGAGTTGTTCATCCTTCTCTCGTCGCGCAGGACGTTGGTCCTGCCGCCACTCATCCCCTTTGGCAGCAAGTGTCCGCAGCCCGGCGCTCATGCGACCTGATAACCGCCAACCGGTCCGCCCACCGTACCGGCTGTTCATCCAGGTAACGTGCTCGATCAAACCGAGACGTGCTAACTTCGCACGGGCACGTTGAATGGTTCGACGGGATATCGCATGCCTGGTTTCAAGATCGCACAGGGATGATATCGGCGCCTTGGCTGACTTGAGCGCCAACAGAATCCGTGCTGCCGCACGCTGCTGATTTCGATTCCCAGGAAACAGGATCGCCACCAAATCGGTCAAGTCGTCGATTTCACTGATTCGCCGGTGCCGAAAATCGATCTTCGTCGATTCGGTCACGAGTGCCCACCTTTCCGGCCTGCAATCGTGTTCGCGTCTCGGAATCCGCCTCGCGTCGCTTCCTGTCGTAGCGCGTGGCGCTCTCGGCTGATACGGATGGCATGCTCGCGGAGCTGCGTGCCGAAGGTCTTTTCGATGAAGAGGATCGCCTCGAAGGCGGAGACATAGATATCATTATATATGCGCCAGAACCGCCACCGGACGCCCTGGCGGCTCATGCGAAAAGCCCGATGAATCTTCTCCCCGTACGTGCCTTTGAGAACCAGGTAGCTCGGTCGGTCGCTTCGCAGCTCAACCCACAAGTCCTTCGACTCCATCAGTGCCTTCAAGGTCTCCAAGAACGTCTTGTCCTTCTCGGTTAGTTTCACATTGCATCACCATCACGGTTGGGCCATCTTGCCAGGCGTGAACGACGCCGGCGTGGGCCAGGAAGATGATCGCGACAAAGCGCCATATGCGGTCGATTCTCGCGCGATCGCCCAGGGGTGGTATCTCCTCCAGCGTTCTGGGAATCGCCCCGACATGGGCTCGTACGTGCGCCTGGTAACGCCGCAGGTCGAAGCCGTTCCGAGGTTCGTAAATGCAGGACAGCTCGGTCTCGGCTGACAATTCATCCAAGGCTTCGGTGAGGCCGGGCACGGCGCCCAAGTCGATAGCCGCTGGATCGACAACTCCCGAACGGCTTTCGGTGAGCATCAGTCTGACGCGTTCGCGCTGCTCACGTTTCCGCTGCCGGGACTCGACCATCTTCTGCCGGAAGTAGTCGGCATCGAACACGAGGCCGTCGAAGAGGAAACGGGAGACGACCTGACTCCGACATCGGCCGCACTCATACCGCCGGATCCGCAATCGCGACGTTCCACCGCACGACGAACACCCCTGAAATGCCAGAGTCGGATCGAATTCGCGTCCGCAGGATCGGCACTTGCATGTCCCCTCAGACGCCATCGCCAATGACCCATCGCAGCGCGGGCACGTGTGGCCGGAGAGCTGGACCCGATAGAAAAACGCACGAGCGCGTTCAACGAACCGTGCCACCGCGTCCATCATTTGCATAGCCGCGTCCACAATGCTCTTCCTATCGACGGCGACGCGCCGTTGCTTCAAAACGTGAGTCATCAGCCCCGTGCATCTTTTCTGGCCTGACGTCGCGGTGTGAACTTTCGCCCGCACCCTTTGCACTGCCGAATCTGTCGGACACCAAGCCGCTTTGTGCGCCGCAGGCCCTTTCGTATTGAGCGGGATGATTTGCAGAACACACACACTGGTGGCCTTCCTTTGCCCATGGTTGTCACCTCAAGAGACCTGCACGGGGCCCGGATATTTAATCCTTTGGTGCCACCGTGACGTGGTCACGTTTCGCAGGATCGAACGGTCGACACCAAGCCCTGTGAAAGCAAAACAGAGTATATGGAGTGTACGCGTGGGCGCTGGGCGCTCAGGTGGTTTCCCTCCGCACCTCCCTTCCTTTCCTTTCTTATTTCCTTTCAATATAGAAACTATATATATAAGGCGGTCGCCGTACCCGATCTGCGGATCAGAAACAATGAAAGGCGAGTCACATCTCTGAAAGTAGCTCCACGTGTACACTCCACACTCTCTCTACTGTTCAAAACGCAGCGCGCATATCTGTGTGGCGGTCGCCGCGTCAAAGGTCAGGACCACCCGGTTGGCGTACGTTCGCCCCTGCTTGGTGCATACCAGCGCGATCAGACCAATGCTCTGCAGGTGGCTGAGATTCGAGTAGAAGTAGCCGTAGCTGAACGGCTTCTCCCGGTGTTGGCGGCTGAATCTGCAGTACCGCCCGTAGATCTTCTTGGCGAAGCTCACCTTGCTGGTGGCCGCGGCCCACAGGATCATCAGCGTTGAATCCGACAGGTCGCTTATCACATCGATCACCAGGTCACGACGGGCTCGCTCGAAGCAGCTACGGAGGTCCTTTCCCCGACCCATGATGGAATACTGGAGGGTTTTGATGGCCAAGCGGGCGTCGGAGTTGGTGAGGCGGGTGGTCAGCGCCGCGATCTCGGACAACGTACCTTCGTCCCACGCGTGAAGTCCGCGCTTAGCGCGGTCGTGGAGAATCTCTTGGATCTGCCCGGCGTTGTAGTTTCGAAAGTGAAGCGGCACCGGCTGAAGGCTGCTGCGTGTCGCGGCGTCCAACTCCTTGAGCACCTGCGGTGAGTTTGACAGCATGACGACCATGTACGGCTGCGCGCTGCGACTTAGAAGATAAAGGATTTCGCGGCGCCGATCCTTCGGGCTCATCAGGTCGATCTCATCCAACACGACCACGGTCTTGTTGGGGTGCATGTGGCAAAACCGCTCGAACAGCTCGGCCAAGCTCGTGCCGCGGGGCTGCACACCGGCGAGGCGGGCGAGAATCTTGTAGGTGGTGCTGTGGTGCCGACAGTTTGCGTAAACGACGTCCAGCTCGACGTGTTCCGGCACGACGCGCTGGAGGTACTTGACCGTGAGTGTCTTGCCGGACCCCCGGCTGCCGATGACGGCGTGATGCGTGGGAATCCCCGACACCTCGAACCGGACCATTTCATCGATAAGAGTTTTGCATTCGTCGCGAACCACCGGGCGTTCGGGGATGTGGTGAAAATCGAAGACCGAGAAGTCCTTGATGAGTCTCGATTCCTTCCCCGCCTGGTCCCTCTGCTGGGCCAAGTAGGACGCTACATTGATGTGACGTGCCATCTCCACTGGACGCGTACACCCCACACCTACTTAATCCTTCCGCGTCCTTGGCGCGTGGTGACGCGCCGAGGGATCCTCAACCGCCGAGAGACCGACACGCCGCGTTTGAGGTGCTGTTCCATCGGGCCGGTGGTCATCCCAAGCAAAAGTAAACGCCATACGCGTCGTAGCGCTCGGCGCAATCCTGGCAAACATCACCGGCAAAAAGGTCACGCGGGACCATCTCGCCACAAAACGAACATGTTTTCATTTCTTCCCTCCTCGGCCTGGTTATGACCAGACCTCGAGATTCGGGGCTGGTCATGATCCGAGAACGGAACATATAAATATCAGCGGTGCCCACCAAACCGTCATGCCTTACGCAAATCCGATCGAGTACATCGCCTTGGGCGATTGGCTCGACACCCTACTCCCTGATTTCGTTCTTTCCTTCGCTTTCTTCACCGCCCTGATCTACGCCGTCCTGGGGAGGCGCCTCGGCTCGCAACGTCCCGCCGCTGCGGTGTCGGCGGCGCTTGGCGCTGCGCTTTCCGGTGGTCTCGTCTGGTGGGAGCAAGCCAACGGTCTCTCGATTCGCAACCTGGGTCCGATCGCCATTGGTTTCGCGATGATCGTTCTGGCCGGCGTGATCCACCAGTCGATTCGTCACGTCGGCGGAAACTTCGCCGGCGCGGGCATCGCCCTCGGAGCAAGCATCCTCGTGGGCTGGACGATGGGTATCGATTGGCACGTCGCACCGGAGATCATGCAGACCGTCGCCGGCGCCACGCTCACCGTCGGCATCCTGGCATTCTTGATCCATCGCAAAGGAGCGGTCGGCCGGTTCCCGGACGCGCCACGCGAGCTGGCAGATATCCGCCACGACATGAGCGACCTACATGAGGACCGCAAGGTCTCGGACTTTTTGTCGGGCGGATTCCGCCGCCTGAAACGCAAGGCCTCCACGCTCTTCGAGCGCCCCGAGGGCGCCGATGACGTCATGCTGCAACCATTCTCCCCTCGCCGAAACCAAAAGGTTCAAAAACGCGAGGCCCCTACGTATCGGTCGAGGTGATACCATGCAAACAAGAAAGGACCGCATCGTCCGTCTGATCCGCGCCAGAGCGCAAGGCGAGGTCGAGAGGCTGGCTGGCGAATTTGCCCGTGCGGCGTCTGCCGAGAAGGAGGCCCTTTCCGTGCCCCTGTCCACCTCGAGGAAGAACAGGAGGGCCTTGGATTGCTCGTTGTCCGTGACCGTGAACACGCCGTCGGGCGTGAAACCGACCCGCTGGCCGCTCCGGTTCTCAAGGAGAATGTTGCCAGCGGGCGGCGCCTTGTCGCCCGGCCCACGTTCGAGAAACGGCGAGGTTGGCGCCAGAAACCGCACCGCCAATCGAGGGCTCATCCGTTCGACATGAACCAGATGAATCCGAAACCAGTTTACCAGAAGCTGGTGGTGAAGCGGTTTGAAGTCATCACCGATTACGTGGGCGTCGGCAATGCCGGTGGGCAGGGTCCCGCGGCGCCGGAGCAGCTCGACACCTGGGCCCGCCAGCGACACCAGCGTTTCGGGCCGACCACGGCGACCGAATCCAGCTTGGGCCAAATGAACATGTCCGGCAGCCCGCAGCGCGTCCAGGCGCCTGCGAAGGGCTCGGTTGTTTCTCCCAAGCAGGATCTTGAGTTGGCTCACCGACAGCACCCGATACTCGGCGACGGATGAGAACAACTCGTAATCGTCTTTGGTTAGCCTGATCGACATCGATTCGTTTTCGATCGGGTGCACACCGGTACCTGTCGGAGCGCGTAACGGCGTCCCAGGCGCATAGCGGCGGAAAGGTAGTTTCGGTTTCAGAATGCAGATCGAACCGCGCCGGCCGGATCATCGGGAATCGATGAGTGACCACGTTTTCGGCAACGGGGAGTGCGACATCGACGGGGCCCGCGATAAGCCCTTCGGCGTAAACCGACCGGAATGGCCACCGCCGCCTGGCAGCATTTCCGACGAGTAACGCGGCCAGCCACGTTGGACTGGAGAATTCCTGCTGTGCTCAAATCCTCCGGGTTCAGTGTCCGTTTCCACCGAACGCGGTGCCGCAAGCCACCTGACCTCCTCTGCGGTCCGGTCGCCACAACCTTCGGGTCAGACCCGAAGGCCGAGCGTGTGGACCGCCAACTCCGGCTGAATCCGCGTCCCTGCCAAAGTTGGGAGTCCACGTCCGTTCCGTGTTGATGGGGCCGACCTCCTAACTATGTGGCGCCACAGGTCTACGGCTAAACCCGAAAAGACGCTAGGATACCGTCGTTGCGTCTGTACCGAGTCTGGAGAAGTTTGCGATGACGTCGACGACGACCTGTGGCCTGAGAAGGGCAGCGGTGTTGGCCGTGTTGGGAGGCGCGATGCTATCGAGCGCGCCGGCCCAGCAGCCCAGCGCGTCGACGCCTCAACCGGTAGATTTGACTACAGACACCGTGCAGGGGCTGCTCAAGCAAGCGGAAGAAGACCCTGATCTCGAAGAGGTCCTCAAGGCACGGCTCATCGAGCTGTACAAGCAGGCAACAGATGACCTGGCACGGGCAGACGAGTGGGTGAAGAAAGCTGGGGAGTTTGAGGCCGCGAGGCAAGAGGCTCCCGCAAGGCTGGAAAGCATCAGGGCTGAGCTCGCGGCGCCGGCAACTGAATCCGCCCCGGACATATCCGAGGACGCATCTGTCGCGCAACTGGAGCAGAAGCTCGCGCAGGTCGAGGCTGAGCTGAAGGCCGCGAGGGAGAACGCCGCGACCCTTGATGAGGAACGCAAGCGCCGCGCGGATCGACGTGCTGAGCTGCCAGGGGCAACGACCGCCACCAGCCAGAGACTTGAAGAGGCGACACGCGAGCTCGGCGCCCTTTCGGCGGAGGCCGAGTTGCCCGTGGCGCTGACCGCCAGAAGGATTTCACTTCGTTCACGGCAGCGCGCATTTGAACAAGAAATTCGAACCTACGAAGCCGAGATTGCGAGCTACGATGCACGGGGCGAGTTGCTGACGGCCCGGCGGGATAAGGCAGCTCGCACGATCGCCCAACTCGAGTCACTCGCAAAGGCGTGGCAGGCTGCCGTAAACGAGCGACGCCGTTCCGAGGCAGCGGCAGCAGCGGTGGCGGCCGAACAGGCGCGACGCGCGGCTGCCCGGTCGCACCCCGTCGTTCGCGGTATCGCCGAGGAAAACACGGCGTGGGCTGAACGTCGGTCCAAAGATGCGTTGGCGGACAAAATACAGCAGGCAACGGGACGGCTCGAATCGACCACGAAGGCGCTGAGTGGACTATCCAGCGAGTTCACAAGCATCAAATCGAAAGTGAAGGCCGCCGGGCTCACCCACGCGATGGGGCTTCTGCTCCGTAGGCAGCGTGAGGTGCTCCCGAGTGTGAGCGATCATCTTGGGCTCATCGCCGCCCGCGAAGCGGAGATTTCACGGGTCCAGGTCGAGCTTATCGAGATGGAGGACGCGCGCTCAAGCCTAGTCACGGAGCTTGAGTCTTTGGTCCGTGCCTTCCTTGTGGAACTCGGACCGTCTGTGCCCCAGGAGGAGCAAGCAGAAGTCGAGACGGCCGTGCGAGAGCTTCTCCTTGCTCGAAGGGGTTACCTCGACGCCCTGATTGGCGACTATAGCAGCTACCTTGTCCGACTCGTCGATCTGGATAACGAAGAACGGCGACTCGTTGCCCAGACGAGAAGTTTTCGCGACTACGTTGATAAACGCGTTCTATGGGTCCGCAGCACATCTCATCCCCAAGCGGCCGATGTGCAGCACGCGGCGGAGGCCGTCGCGTGGCTTATCGACCCGCAAAACTGGGCCGGTGCACTTCGATCGGCCGGCGGAACCGTCCGGTCCACCGCCCTAATGCCTTTCATTGCCCTACTTGCGATCGGCGCCCTGGGTGCATTTCAACGCCGCCTTCGCGTTGAGCTACGAAGGATTGCGGAAGCGGCCTCGAAGCCAACGGCAAGAGAGTTTGCGCCGACGCTGCTCACGGTCGTCTGGTCAAGTCTCATCGCTGTGTTATGGCCGGCCGTGGTGATGGTACTGGGCTGGGCGCTTGCCTCAGGAACCAATGCTACCGATTTCGGAAGTGCAGTCGGTACGGCTCTCGGGGCGGCGGCGGTTGTGTTCTTGTTGGTCGAGGCTTTGCGGCAACTCTGCCGGCCGGGCGGTCTCGGCACAGCGCACTTCGGCTGGCCGAGCAAAGGAGTGCGCCTTGTTCGCAAGCACCTCGTATGGCTACTTGTGGCTGGTGTGCCGCTTGTGTTTGTCGTGGTTGCGGTGGAGACGAGCGGCGAGGTGGCCTGGCACAACTCCCTTGGGCGGATCGCGTTCATTGGTGGGCAGCTACTACTGGCGATATTCGCCGCTAAGGTTCTTCGCCCACGAGGCGGAGCACTGGAGGACTTCCTGAGGCTCAACCCAAGCGGCTGGCTCAGCCGTCTGCGATTCGCATGGTATCCCCTTGCCCTGGGGCTTCCGCTCGTCTTGGCCGCACTTGCGGCTATCGGCTTCTACTACACAGCATTGGAACTTGCGATTGGTGTTCATACGACCGCTTGGTTCATTCTCGGGCTTGTCCTGCTTGACGGACTGGCGTTGCGTTGGCTGCTCGTTTCGCGACGCCGGCTCGCCATCGACCAAGCGCGGAAGCGGCGGGAGGCGGAGGAGACTGATCGTGAAGGCAAAGAGCAACTGACTGGTGAGCCGGTCATTGACCTGGGGAGCATAAGCACACAAACGAGGAGCCTGCTTCGTACAATCATCGTGCTGAGCTTCTTCGGCGGGCTTTGGGCAGTCTGGGCCGACATGTTGCCGGCCCTGGGGATTCTAGACAGTGTGGAGTTGTGGTCCGTGACGGAGAAGGTGCCGGAGGCAGTCACCGCGACGGACGGAAGCACGTCAACGCGATTGGTCGAGAAGCTACGGCCGGTCACACTACAGGACCTTTTGCTGGCGCTGTTGATCCTGGCGATCACGTTCGTTGCCAGCGCAAACGTCCCCGGCCTGCTTGAGATTGCGATCCTGCAACGCGTTCCCCTTAAGGCGGGCGAACGATATGCGATTGCCACCATAGCCAAATATGCGATAACCGTCGTCGGCCTTGTCGTTGGGTTTGGCGTGATGGGGATCGGCTGGGCGAAGGTTCAATGGTTGGCTGCTGCCATGGTTGTTGGACTCGGCTTTGGGCTCCAGGAGATTTTCGCCAACTTTGTTTCGGGTTTGATCATTCTGTTCGAGCGCCCGATTCGAATCGGCGACACAGTTACCGTTGGCAACGTCAACGGCGACGTGACGCAGATCCGGATTCGTGCCACCACCATAACCGACTGGGACAAGAAGGAGTTGGTGATTCCCAACAAGGAATTCGTGACGGGCCAAGTAATAAACTGGTCGCTCTCGGATCCCCTGCTCCGGGTGATCGTCCCCGTTGGGATCGCCTACGGTTCTGACACCGACCTCGCCGAATCGATCCTGCACAAGGTTGCGCGGGAAGCCGAGCACGTACTCCCTGATCCCGAGCCCAAAGTGCTGTTCCTCGAGTTCGGTGACAGTTCGCTGAACTTCGAGCTGCGTGTCCACGTGCCGAGCATCGATTACTTCCTGAAGGTGAGACACGACCTTAACAAGGCCATCGACCGTGAGTTCCGGCAGGCCGGCATCGAAATCGCGTTCCCACAAAGGGATATTCACGTGCGCTCGATAAGGGCCGTTCTTCCGACCGAAAACCAATCGTCACTGGGGAGAGATGCAGATCCTGCGCAAGCTACTTAAGCCGTGGCACGACGTCGCATGTCTTCTGTCCGACGCGGCTCACTCGCCACTACGATGCGCGGGAGGCGCGCCAGCAGGCGAAATCGAGTCAAGCTGATAGCAGCTTTCTCGTGAGCATGACCGGACCTCGCGCTGCCCGGATAACTTCCTCGGTAACGCTTCCCAGAATCATGTGGTACAAGCGGGATCGTCCGTAGGCTCCCACGACGAGCAGCGATCGATTCGACGTGCGGCGGACGATCGCTCTGGCCGCGTTGTTCACATCGCTTTCGAACACAACGTCGTCGAGATCGTCGCCGAGCTCCTCGCGTGCTGCGTCGAGTATCTGACGGCAGCCGTCCTCGCTCTTCTGTGCCGTGAAGACGACGAGCGGACACTTGAGGCTGCGCTCGAGTCGTTGCCCAACTCGCAGGTTCATGCTGCCCGGTTCCTTTGCCGCGTACGCAACGATGATCTCTTCTATATGTCCGTGTTCCGGAGGCGATATGAAGACAGGAGAACGTATGCGCCGTACAACCTGCTCTGCATTGGAACCCAGCAAGCCGCCATGCGACTCTCCGTGGCCATGCTTTCCGAGGCAAACGAGCGTGGCAGACTCGCTGGCCGTGGCTAGGCACTCTGCGACACGACCCTGTTCCATGAGTACATCGAAGTCCGATTCACGCTTCCGCGCGATGG
>JAJDDS010000320.1 GCA_029260195.1 Phycisphaerae bacterium | reverse complement strand
TGCTCCCGGTGACTTCGACGGCAATGGCCGAGTTGATCTGGGCGACTACGCAAGCTTCGCCCCCTGCGTCCAGGGTCCCAATCCGCCGGTGGCCGCGGGGTGCGAGCCGGCTGACACCGACAACGACGGCGACGCCGATCTCGTGGACTTCGGCGCCCTCCAAAGCGCCTTCGTACACGTCGGCGCCCTGGGCATGACCTGCCCCGATACGCCGGCCGTGGTTCCGGGGGAGACGGCACTTGATTACTGGCGCGTCGTCGTCACCGACGCGCGCGCCCGTGGTGCCGTCTGCAACGACGGATGCCCCTACGTCTACTATGTCCGCCCCGGGCGAAACGGCAACGCCTCAAAGTGGATGATCTTCCTCAAAGGCGGTGGGAGCTGCGGCACCATCGAAGGGTGCAACGAACGCTCCCTGAATGCGACGCACTGGATGCGGCCCAGGGTTATGACTTGGCGCCCGCCACGGGAGGGGATTTTCAACCCCGACACCACCCGGAATCCGGACTGGGGCGATTGGACTCTCGTCTACCTTCACTACTGTTCGTCCGACACCTTCATCGGAAACCGCGAGGCCTCCTGTGACTCCGGCGGATGGCACTTCCGCGGTAAGAGCACCGTCACCGCAGTGCTCGAGGATCTGATGAATACGCCCGCGGGGCTTCCCAGTCTCGCCAACGCCACCGAAGTCATGTTTATGGGCGGGTCCGCCGGCGCCATCGGTGTGCGGCAGAACCTCGACATGGTTCACGACATGCTCAGCCCTATCCCAGTCGTCGGCGTTCACGACTCCGCCGTCAACGTGGCAGCTGTTCCGGGTGCTGAAGAACTGGGCATCCAATACTGGACGGGCGCATCGAACCTCTGGCACGCCGAGCCCGACGCCTCTTGCCTCGATGCTGAACCCGATCCGATAGACTGCATCGTCGGCAATAACCTACTTCTCAATCACGTTTCCACGCCCTATTTCCTTTTCATGGATCAGTTCGACGCCGCGGCCTTGGACGAACAACGGATATGGGGCTTTTGCTTCCAGGAGCAATGCGTCATCGATGACGATTGTGACGCCGGACAAGCCTGTCTGAGCGGAGTCTGCATGGGGCCAGCCTGCGACGCGATCACCCCCTGCCTCGACGGATTCTGTAACGAGCAGCAGCTCTGCTACGGAACCCAGTGCGTCGACGATGTCGAGTGCCCGCAAGACTACATCTGCAATCAGGGCTTCTGTGCACGGGAGCCTCTCTTCTGCTCAACAGATGCCGATTGCGGTCCGGACGCGTTCTGCGCCGGCGGTCAATGCGCGCGCCACGTCGACTGCCACGTCAACGCTGACTGCAACCCCGGCGAAACCTGCATTCAAGACTTGGAAATATGCGTCCATCCTCCCGAGTGCTCTTCCAACGCGGACTGCGGGCCGGGTGAGCTTTGCCTCAGCCGACGGCTGACGCCGTACGCTCAGCAGTTCGCCTTCCAAGTGCGCGAACTCATGCAGCCATTGCCCGGCGCCTTTTGCACACGCTGGGGAACGCACGTGCTGCTTGTCAAGCCCCGTTTCTTTGACGGCCACATAAGCGGCCTGAACTACGCCACCGTCCTCGCCAACTGGTATTTCAGCCGTCCAGGCCCCACCAACGTTATCGACTATCCGTGACCCGACGTAGGAAATGGCGCAATACATGCGAAATGGATCACCGGATGTGCGACGATGTGGACCCGCGTGAATCCGTTTCGTAAAGCGCGCCGCACCGGGCCGCACTGAAGTTGTGGCTCGAACGCGACGCCACCGTCATCTGTGTGGAGCGGGACCTCCCGGGTACTGATCCGAATCGCCCATGGACGCCGTGGTCCGAAACCACGCCGGGCGCGGTCCTTGATGACCGCGGCGGACTGCCGCCCGGATAGTCGTCCCTGTACGCCGTCTCCGGTCCGTTGGGCAGCGCACAATCGCCGTTTTCACCCCAGTACACGGGCGCGCGCCAAACGACCAGACTTCTACGGATCACCCCTGACGCTATCAAGATAGGAGCGTCGGCGTCGAACGCACATGCCGACGACGAAGATCAACCCATGTTGCAACCGGTGACGCCAGTCTCCAACCATCCGTCTCCACCCGAAGCCCGGGGCTCTGCCACGGGACCCCAAACCACGGATCACCCGCCCGATTCCCCGGGATCTCCGATTCTTCCCCGGCGCCGGCGCCAAACGAACCCAAAACCACCACGAAAACGTATCTCACGCCACAAAAACGACGCTTTCGAGAGAATCATGGTGTGTAAATGCGCCAAACGAACCCAAACGCATTGGACTGTATCGCAACTCCCGCCCCCGTTTTCGCGACCACGCTCACCGGAAAAGCGGACGCGAATCACCCTCCGCGACGCCGCGCCCCGCGTCCTGCGAGCGCTTCCTCGCGGTCAGACAGAAGCCCTCACACCGGAGCTCCGCGATCGCAACGTCTTGCGCTACCATGGGTTGCAATTACCCGACCACGGCGACGGAGGGGCTCCCCCATCTCAATCCCAAGCCCCCCCATCGCCAAAGAAGCCACCGGAAAAATGTTTTGAGAAATTCCGCCAAACGCCCGTTGACAGGTTTTTCCGTTCGGTTATCCTCCCAAGTCGCGCCACACGGAGGTGAAACAAACTCCTGCGGCGTTGCTCTTTGGCAAGTGAACAGGTTTGGTCGTCGTGGGAATGTGGGACGACGTCACCCCAAGCGTGAGGCGATCTTCGGGTCGGTTCGGGTTGACGAAGTCCGTGATTGCCCCGCCTTCGGGTGGGGTTTTTGGTGTGTGGCGAGATCGGTTCGGCTTCGGCCGGTTGATTTCGTCTACTTACATTCTCACGAGCGCCAGTGAGAAAGTGTAAGCCCCTCGAATCCACACACTTTCGCCTTTCAGGGCGGAACGTGGAAACGATAAAAACTGAAGAGTTTGATCCTGGCTCAGAACGAACGCTGGCGGCGTGGTTAAGGCATGCAAGTCGAACGAGACTAGTTTTTGGGTAACTGAGTTCTAGTTTAGTGGCGAACGGGTGAGGAATGCATGGGTAACGTACCTCGGACTCAGGAATAGCGGCGGGAGCTTGCTCCCTTTGCGAAAGTGCCGGTAATACCTGATGAACCAGTAGCATCGCATGGTGCAACTGGCAAAGGTCCGCCGGTCCGAGATCGGCCCATGTCCTATCAGCTTGTTGGTGAGGTAATGGCTCACCAAGGCTGCAACGGGTAGCGGGCGTGAGAGCGTGGCCCGCCACATCGGGACTGAGACACTGCCCGGACACCTACGGGTGGCTGCAGCAACGAATATTCCGCAATGGGCGAAAGCCTGACGGAGCGACGC
>JAJDDS010000319.1 GCA_029260195.1 Phycisphaerae bacterium | reverse complement strand
ATGACGGCGACGTGGACCTGCACGACTTTTCCAGGTTCACTCTCTGCTTCAACGCCAGCGGCAACCCGCCGGCCGCCTCGTGTCCGCCCGGCGTGGACGCCGACTTTGACAACGACGGTGACGTGGACCTGTTCGACTTTGAGGAGTTCGTCCGGGGAGACTAACCAGATCGGTGATCTGTAGCCGACGCTGGGCGCCGTCGCGTCCATATGTATTCCTGGTCGCACGAACTTGAGGAGATGCCTTGTGAAAGCCGAAACAACCATCGCTTGCGTCACCCTCGTTCTGCTGGGAAGTGTCGCGAATCCGTCACGCGCGCAGACGATCACCGAAATCATCGACTCGGCCAGAGACGGCGCGGGCAACGGGCTTGATGGTCCTGGCGGCATCGCCGTGGACGGCTTGGGGGGCATGATTCCCCCAGTCGATTCCAAAACACGCGCCAGATTGACTCGATGGATGAGGAGTATCTGAGATGCGTTCTATAGAGAATCGCCCGTGTGACCGTGTCGTCGCCCTTGCTTTCGGGACCATGGCGTCGATAGCTGTCGCTGATGTGACTCTGCACTACTCCCCAACCTTGTTCGAGGATGGCGACCCACCGGTCGAAGTCGTCATTTCCCTGACGTCGAACCCCGGGATGGACATTCTGATTACCGGGCTGGGGTTCGACTATGACCCCAACAGCTCAGCCTATGAGGTGCTCAACCCGAGCAGTTTTGACTGGACCTTCCCGGGTTCGGATGACCCAGACTGCTGGTTCGCAAACGACGAGCTTCCGTCACCGCAGGTCGTCTCCTTCATTGCGGCGTGTGCGTTCGAAGTGGCGGATAGTGTAGAGGTCGAGATTGCCAGGCTGACCGTGAATCCCTCGACCTGTAGCACAAACTGCTTCAGTCTTCTCTCGGGTTTCGCCGCCTACGATGAGGTTTTCAATGTTTTGGATGTCACTGGCGGTGACCCGGTGACGGTGTGTGTGGAAGTGGTTTGGCCCGAATGCATGGTGGAAGAGGGCTGCGACGACTACGACCCGTGCACGAGCGACCGCTGTATCGGCGGGTGTTGCTATAATACTCCGGAATGTGAGGGCAACGGGGATTGCGACGACGGCGACCCGTGCACGAGCAACTCCTGTTACTTCGGGTGCTGCGAGTACTGGGCGTACTGTGAGTTCAACGAGGATTGCGACGACGGTGACCCATGCACGAGCGGCGTATGTTTCGACGGGTGTTGCGAGCACATCCCTCTGGACCCCTGCTGCGGGGTCGACTGCGACGACGACCTGTTCTGTAACGGAACCGAAGTCTGCGACCCGACCGATCCCGATGCTGGCCCTGACGGGTGTGTATCGGGGATGGCGCCGTGTAATCCCGGTGAGGTCTGCGATGAAGACATCGACCAGTGCGAACCTGATTGCAACGACAACGGCATCGCAGACGGCTGCGACATCGACTGCGGACTGGTCGGTGAGGCCTGCGATATCCCCGGTTGCGGCATGAGCGAGGACTGCAACGGAAACGGCATCCCCGACGGCTGTGACATCAGCGCCGACGAGGGCATCACCGAGATCATCGACTTTACCGGCGACGGCGCGGGCGATGGTCTTGATGGTTCTGAAGGCATCGCCGTGGACGCCGGGGGCAACGTCTATGTGACGGGTTTGTTCAGCGACAACGCCTTTAAGATCACGCCCGCCGGGGTCATCACCGAGATCATCGACTTCACTGGCGACGGCGCGGGCAATGGTCTTGATGGTTCTGTAGGTGTCGCCGTGGACACCGCGGGCAACGTCTATGTGACGGGTATCCAAAGCGACAACGCCTTCAAGATAACACCCGCCGGGGTCATCACCAAGATCATCGACTTTACCGGCGACGGCGCGGGCAATGGTGTTGATCAGCCTTTCGACGTTGCCGTGGATGCTGCGGGCAACGTCTATGTGACCGGACAGCTCAGTGACAACGCCTTCAAGATCCCACGTTCTGCGTCGCTGGACTGCAACGGTAATGGCGTGCCAGACGAGTGTGAGCCACCACCCCAGGGGACCCTGATCTTAGAGACTTCAGGCGCTTGCACGGGCAGCACGGTTGAAGTTGAACTCTGGATGCGCGATCTGACCCAGAACGCCACCGGGTTCGCGGCGTTCCTGGCGTTTGACGAAACGCTGCTGAGCTACCGTGGTGATCTCAGCAGTTACACGGCGCAACCTTTCCTGCTGCACTTCCAGGACATCGCCACCGCGGAGGTCAGCCCGGGACAACTCAACCTCGACGGCCTCGTGGAAATCACGTCTCCGCCCGACATGGGCACGGATCAGGACTCGCTACTGGCGACGCTGGTCTTCGACGTGGTTCCCGACTGTGCCACCTCATCCGTAGCATTCCGCGACGCGTCGCCGCTGATCTCGAAGCTGAGCTTCGAGGGCGCCGCGCTCCAGACGTGCCTGACGGACTCACCCCTGATCGACCTCGACGGCGTGGCTCCCCTGGTCACCTGCCCCGACGACGTCGTTGTGGAATGTGACCAGCCGACCGATCCGGCCAACACCGGGACGGCCACGGCGACGGACGGTTGCGATCCCCCCGTACCGGTAGTCACGTTCTCGGACAGCGTTTCGGCCGGCGCATGCCCTCAAGCGTCGATTATCACCCGGACATGGAGCGCCACTGACGCGTGCGGCAACGTCGGCTCCTGTGATCAGACGATTACCGCGGTGGACACGACGGCTCCGGTGATCGGCGCCTGCCCATCCAACATGACCTTAGACGCCGATGCCGGCGGGTGTGACGCCGTGGTCACTTACGCGCCGCCAACGGCGACCGACAACTGCGATACGACTCCGACCGGTCTCTGCGACATGCCCAGCGGTTCAGGTTTTCCGGAGGGGATGACGACGGTCACCTGCACGGCGATAGACGCCTGCGGAAACAACTCATCGCAATGCTTCTTCGACGTGACGGTCAATGCGATCAACGAAGTATCGGCCGAGGTCGAGCTCGTCGGCGTCACCGTGCCGGCGACGCGTTGCATCCGCTTCATGACGGACGATTGCGGAAACACCGCGGATGTCATTTCGAGCTTCACGGACCACGATGGCGATGACGCCAACATGAACGGCATCGTCGACGCCACCGAGGGCGGTGCCAACACACCGGCAACACCGGTGCGGGCGATGGCCCTCTTCCCAATCGGTTGCGGAGATTGGTCCGCGCTGTGCGCCAAGGACGAGCAACGCACGCTGTTGGACACGGCGCAGCTCAGTATCTCGGACACCCAGTTTGTGACCGACACCGTGCTCAGCCTCCAGGGCGGCGATACCG
>JAJDDS010000318.1 GCA_029260195.1 Phycisphaerae bacterium | reverse complement strand
TCGGCGTCGCCGCCGATTTCCTTTCCGATCGTCCTGCCGAGTAGGTCCGTCGCCGCCGAGGCGGCTTGGGGTCGCCAACCATAACACCCCGGTCGATCATCCCTTGATGACGCCGATGGGGCGCATTTGGCAGACGCGCTTGCTGATTCCGGCTGCGTCAACGACCATGACCACGTCATTGACGACCTTGAAGGCGTCGGGCAGCTCTACGTCGAGACCGCGACGCCCGCGCGCCCGTGCGATCACGCCCCGGTCTGCCAACTCCTGCCGAATGCACCGACCCTTGGCGCTGCGTACCGCGGCGGTGCGCGACATGACGCGGCCGGCGCCGTGACAACTGCTGCCGAATGTGTTGGCCATCGCCCCTGGCTGGCCGACGAGCACCCAACTGTTGCGCCCCATATCCCCGGGAATGAGCACTGGCTGACCGATGTCGCGATACTTCGCGGGGATATCGGCGTGTCCGGGCGGGAACGCGCGAGTCGCGCCCTTGCGATGCACGCATAGGCTTCGCTCGCCGCCGTCGACAGCGTAGGGTTCCATTTTGGCGATGTTGTGAGCCACGTCGTACACCAGCGTCATGCCCAGTTGTGGCGGGCGCAACTGAAATACGTGTTCAAACGCCTGTCGCGCCAAGTGGGTCATAATCTGTCGGTTGCACCACGCGAAATTGGCGGCAGCCCGCATCGCGCCGAGGTACCGCTGTCCCTCCTTTGAGTGTACGGGCGCGCAGACGAGCTGCCGATCGGGCAGTTCGATTCCATATTTGCGCGGCGTGTCGCGAAGCTCGCGCAGATAATCCTCGCACACTTGGTACCCAAGTCCGCGCGACCCCGAGTGAATCATCACACAGACGCCGCCGCGCTCCAGTCCCATCACTCGCGCCGCTCGCTGGTCGAATAATTCCTGCACCACCTGGACCTCGAGAAAGTGATTTCCCGACCCCAGCGTACCACACTGCCGGAGGCCACGCTCGATCGCCCGATCCGACACGAGATCGGGATCAGCCCCGGACAGGCAACCGCCGCCCTCGGTCGCGTCCACGTCGGCGGCGAATCCGAATCCGCGTTCGACGACGAAGCGCGACCCTACGCGCATCAGTGTTTTCAGCTCGCGCCGATCGAACACGACCTGGCCACACTGTCCCACGCCGCACGGAACGGTCGCGAACAGCCTATCGATCAGGGTTTTCAGCCGCGGTTTGACGTCCGCTTCCATCAGATTGCTGCGAATCAGTCGCACACCGCAGTTGATGTCGTATCCGACGCCGCCGGGACTGATCACGCCGCCGGCGGCTGGGTCCGTGGCGGCCACTCCTCCGATGCAGAAACCGTATCCGTAGTGAATATCCGGCATGGCTAGGCTATGGCGTAC
Organism: Phycisphaerae bacterium; assembly: GCA_029260195.1. Classification (GTDB taxonomy): domain Bacteria; phylum Planctomycetota; class Phycisphaerae; order UBA1845; family UBA1845; genus OFTM321. The sequence goes on along the minus strand of JAJDDS010000318.1, from coordinate 13,314 downwards.
GATCCCGGGCAGACATGCGACATTGGCCACCTGCTCGAGCGAGAAGTCTGTGCGGATCTGCCGCATCAGCGTGTCGCTGGCATAGACCACCCCGTCGACGAGCATGCCATCCTTGTGCGATTTCGGAATGCGCCAGCGGCATCCGTCGATCCGTTCGATGGTTCCTTCGTATTGCTTTCCCACGGTCAAATATCCAGAATGAGAGTCACTTCGTAGCGTCCGTCGCCCCGCGTGATCCGCACGTCGTGGGACGTTACCGCTTTCACCTCGCGATCGAATACCGACTCATCGCGATCCACTTCGGCTCCGGTGGTTGTGACCCGCAGTTCCCGCTCATCCAGCCGATCGAACGCGAACTGCGTCACGACGAGCCCGTCGGTCTCGAAACGGAAGTGCAGTTCCGCCAGAAAATCGCGCAAAAGGAACTCCGCGTCTCCGGCTTGCAGCGATAGTGTCATGTTGTGGCATTCCTTGCTGGCTTTGAGCTCGCCGATGGTCGCGTACAGTCCGCGAGCCGCCGCGCAAAACAACTCTTCCAGCGTCCGCCCCCAGACGTATAGGGCGATGTCGGCTGTGTGGTCCCGCAGCTCGAATCCCGATGCGCTGTTCGGCACGGTTGATGCAATCCCAGACTACTCGCCGACGCGGCGGATGTCGGCCCCGACGGCGGAGAGTTTGTCCTCGATGCGCTCGTACCCGCGGTCGATGTGGTAGGCGCGACTGATGCGGCTTTGCCCCTTGGCGATCAGTCCGGCGAGGATCAACGCGGCCGAGGCCCGAAGATCCGAAGCCATGACCGGTGCGCCGACGAGTTTCTTGACGCCGTGTACGATCACCGTCCCGCCTTCGCGTCGCAGTTGGGCGCCCATGCGATTGAGCTCGGCGATATGCAGAAAACGGTCGGGGAATACCTTCTCGGTGATGATACTGTTCCCGTCCGCGAGACAGAGCAATGCGGTCGCCTGAGCCTGCAAGTCGGTCGGGAATCCGGGGTAGGGTTGGGTGGTGATCGACACCGGCTCGAGCCGGCGCGTCGACGAAACCGAGATGCCCTTTTCGCCGCGTTCGATAATGACGCCGACGCGGCGGAGGCAGTCGATCGCCGCGATGAGATGCTCGATCCGCGCGCCACGCAGTTCGAGCTCTCCGTTGGTAATGGCGGCTGCGATGGCGAATGTCCCGGCTTCGATTCGGTCGGCGATGACGTGATGCTCGCACCCCTTCAGTGCAGCCACCCCGTCGATGGTGATGCGCGGTGTTCCGTGTCCGGTGATGCGAGCACCGCAGGCGTTTAGAAAATCGGCAAGGTCGGTCACCTCCGGCTCGCAGGCGGCTGACTCGATCACCGTTCGCCCTTCCGCGAGCACCGCCGCCATGACCACGTTGGCTGTTCCGGTGACGGACGACCCGAACGCGCCGCCGAGAAACATCTCGGTACCCTTGAGCTTCTTGGCGCGGAGCATCATGTCGCCGCCGGTCAGTTCCGACTCAGCCCCGAGCGCTTCAAGCCCTTGCAGGTGCAGATTGACCGGCCGGAATCCGATGGCGCACCCTCCCGGCATGGCCACCTGCGCGCGTTTGCGCTTCGCGACGAGCGGTCCCATGACGCAAACGCTGGCGCGCATCTTGCTGACCAGTTCGTACTCCGCATGACAGTTCATCTCGTCGACAACGCGGAGCTGAATCGCGCCGTCGTCGCGGCGCTGCGACTTGACGCCGAGTCGGTTGAGCAGATTGATCATGGACCGAATGTCCGCGAGATCGGGAACGTTGTGAAGTGTCACCTCGTCCTCGCACAGAATGCAGGCTGCCAGGATGGGCAGCGCCGCGTTCTTGGCACCGCTGATTTGCACAGCACCCTTCAGTCGATTGCCGCCGTTGAGCTCGAAGTGTTCCACTGCGCCGGTCCTTTCCGTCGATCCGCCCACCGACGACGGATCACCGCGTTCCTCGCACCGATCGCCAGACCCGCCGTCCACGCCGAGCGCTCGCCCGCCCAGTGTATCAGACTTTCGCGAAGTGCATCACCCGATCGTGCGGATCGGTGGGGCTGCGGTACGTTCCGACGTGGGAAAACACCCCGGCGCCGGTCATCACGCCCGTCACCGCGTCATGCTGCCCCGCGCCGATTTCGAGCAGCATACTACCATGATCGACCAGCAAATCCGCGGCGTCGTCGGCGATCGCTCGGTAGAAATCCAACCCGTCCGCGCCGCCGTTCAACGCAATCGCGGGCTCGTGTTCACGCACGTTGGACGGCAGGTCGGCCATCTGTTCGTCAGCCACGTAGGGGGGGTTCGACACCAGCAGATCGAAACCGCCCTCCGGAACCACATCGGCGGGCAGAACGAGTCGGTCAACCTTCAAAAACTCAACCCGGTCAGCCACACCATGCTGTGCCGCGTTGCGGCGGGCGACGTCGAGGGCCTCGCGGGAGATGTCGGTCGCCACACCGCGGCAGTCAGCCGTCCGCGTGAGCAACGTGACGATCACGCACCCACTCCCAGTGCCGACATCGAGCACTCGGTAGGGGGATGCGGCACCGGATTCGCGGAGAACGACCGCCCGCTCGACAAGCGTTTCGGTTTCCGGCCTCGGGATCAAGACGTCCGGGGTGACCTCGAAGCTGAGCGAGAAGAACTCCTTGTGCCCGACCATGTACGCGACCGGCGCGTGGCAAGCCCCTCGGCGGACCAACTCGCGAAACGACGCCAGAATGGACGCTTCGGGGACTTCGTCGAATCGGGTGTACAAGTAGATCCGCTCGCAATCCATCGCGTGGGCGAGCAGGATTTCCGCGCAAAGCCGGGGTTCGTCGACGCCGTGACGCTCGAAATGGTCCGTGGTCCACGTGAGTAGCCGCCCGACGGACCAGGGGGTTTGGGTCGTGTCGGGCTCGGCGCTCATAGCGGCCGGTTATACCCCGCCGATGCCCCCCCGCAAAGCGGCGGGTCTGGAGGAGTGGCCACGCGAGACAAGATGGCCCCAACGGCTGGTGGTTATGGGCCGGCGATTGAATTCGGAAACGATTGCGATTAGACTCCGCGCGGCGGGGGCGGGTTTCAACTCGACCTCTCGCATCATGGTGGGCGTAGCTCAGTTGGTGGAGCACCAGGTTGTGGTCCTGGGGGTCGCGGGTTCAAGTCCCGTCGCTCACCCGTTTTCCGGACACATCGCGGCAATCGAATTCCTTAGATCGGTCGGGGTGCGCGCGAAATGCGTTGGAATCCGGCGGAAGTGACGCAACACTTGCAATGCGCTACCTGTCCTGCTAGTGTGAAAATGCAGTTACGACTGCCTCTCGTTGCCGGTTGGGGCGCGCTGGAAAGTGCGGGCGTAAGCATGTCAAAGAGACTCCGGGGGATGCTGTCGTTACTGCGGGGCGGGAGGCGTGTTCGGCGCGCTTGGACGAAACTGAAGACCGACCATGAACGACACACTTCCATCCGTTATCAGAATCACCTGCGCCGGATGCCGTGATGAGATCGAGCTCGAAAAAGCTAAGGTCCGGTCCAAGCTGGAATGTGGGGCGTGCGGGCTGGCGATCGACTGGAAACTCTACCCCAAACTCCTCAAAAAACTGGACGATGAAAAGGCTGAATTCGATCGGAAGATCGAGGAAGCCCGGAAGTCGGAACGCAAGAGAAAGCAAGTTGAGCGGGCTGCGGAGAAGCAGCGGCATCTAATCGCCCAATACTCGCTCCCAGCGCCACAACCCGTCGACGCCCTTCCGGTCCAGCCCGAGCCGTCGCGAGGACAACTCCAACGCACGAGCGCTGGAGGCGCGACGATGTACTTCAAGAACCCAGTTAACGGCTATGTCGAAAGCGTGTCGATGCCGTGGCTGTGGACCCTGCTGTTCGGGTGCATCTATTTCGCCGTGAAGGGCATCTGGACGCATTTTGTCGCTTCGTTGATCTTGGCAAGTTGCACGTCTGGTCTTTCATGGTTGATCTACCCGATCTTCGCCCGTTCGATAGTCCAAACCCACTATCTGCGAAAGGGGTGGGTTTTGCATCACGGCGCGGTGAGAATCATGGGCACTCAATTCGAGGAACAAGCGCGATGACAAGTGCCAAGCAATGTGGCATCCGGAGGCAGCAAGTGTGGTAGTGGAAGACCGATCTCCTCGACCACAGGCGCCCATGGTCGGTTCTGACCCGGTCGCGCGAGTGGTTCAGGGGATGAACCACAGCTACCGGGTAGCCTACCCGAAATCGGGCGAAATCGAGCAAAACTGACGCAACGCTTGCAAGGCAGTACCCGCTCTCGTAGTATCAAAAGCACGGTTATGGCCCTTGTCGATAGCGCCAGGGCGGCTTGTGGTCCTGGGGGTCGCGGGTTCAAGTTCCGTCGCTCACCCGTTTCCCGGACATATCGCGGCAATCGAGTTATCTCGGTGGTTGCGGTACGCGCACGCCGGGCGGTTAGAACTGGCGGCTAAGGATGAACTCAGCCATGGACCGCAACGAGTCGCGGGCGGGGGTGTCCGGCAGGGCGCGGAGGCGGTCGGTGGCTGTGTCGACGTAACGCCGGGCGACATCGAAGGCGTAGTCGATGCTGCCGGTGTCGTCGAGCAGAGAGCGTATGTCGAGCGAGTCGCTGGTGGGTTGAGCTCGGACGAAGGCGGCGAGGTCCGCGCGGGCGCCGGGCGAAGCGTTGAGAAGACAGTGGATGATGGGGAGGGTCGCGCTGCCGTGGGCGAGGTCCAGCCCCAGGCTTTTGCCGGTACTGACCTCGGTGCCGGTCAGATCGAGTACATCGTCAACGATTTGAAACGCCGTCCCGGCGGCGAGACCGAAGTCGCGCATCGTACCGACGGTGTCGGCGTCCGCGCCGGCATAGCGAGCCCCGAGGGCGCAGCACGTTCCGGTCAGTGACGCGGTTTTTCCACGGATGATGTCGAAGTAGGCTTCCTCGCTGATGGCGGCGTCGTGGCGGTGGTGGATCTCGATGAGCTCACCTTCGCACACCGTGTTGGTGGTCGCGCCGATGGTGCGGGCGGCGTACTGATCTCCCAGGCTTCCGCAGAGGTGATACGCGTGACTGATGAGGAAATCCCCCATCAGCACAGCCGTGACGTTGCCGTGGGTGGCGTTGATGGTGGGGTGTCGCCGGCGTCGGTCGGCGTCGTCGAGGACATCGTCATGGACCAGTGTAGCCAGGTGGACGATTTCGACGACGGCGGCAAGCGTGTGGTGATCGTCGTTGACACCACCGACGGCTTCGCCGGATAGAAGCACCAGCGCCGGGCGGAGCATTTTTCCGCGATAGCGACCCACGCGCTCGCAGAGTTCGCTTACAAACGGATGCGGGCTGAAGAGCTCGTCTTGGATAACGCGCTCGACGCGCTCAATATGCGGACTGATGAGTGCATAGAGGCCAACGAGTGCATCGGAGTCGGCAGTCACGATCTTCGAGATCACGGGTGTGTCATCCGGAACCAGGCGAAGCGACCGGCGATTCGCTGGCCCCGCGTGCCGCAGCGCCAAGACGCCGGTTCGACGTCACTCCTGCGTGGTAAGATAGGGTCGGCGGGCGTCGATTTCAATTCTCTTCAAAACTTTTGAAAGGATTGAATTCCGGAGGTGTGGGGCTCCGCTCGCGACGCTTGCGGCTGACCGCCGCAGCCCATCAGGTCGGTCAGATCGGCGAGAGCGCCGGGACGATCGGAACCAGGAATCGAATCACTGACTCGAGCATCTGAATGAGAATCCCGATGAATTCCATTTTCCGTCAATCTCCATCCGAAGCGTCGCCCTGACGGTTCGACTTCGGCGACACGCCGTCGATGGCGAGACCGTCGACCTCGGGCGTGAAGCTGGGGAACGCGAACGTAATCGCGATATCCGCCGGACCGTTCACGAACTGCCCGGTCACGTGCATCGTGGTTGTCCCGACGGCGCTGGTGATCGCTTGCGCGCTTCTTTTGGTGCCCTGCAACGAGCCGTGCTTCTCTGCCACGCCGGCCGCCCACGCCTCGAACGCCTCGCCAGACACCGCGTCGCGGAACCGATCCGAACATTTCTCGTACAGCGCGGTCGAGCGGCTGGGAATATCCGCGCGCGAGCCCTTCCAGGTGTCCGTCACCTGCGATCCGAGCAATGACGTTTGTGACGCGATGTAAATGCCCAGCGCGAGAATCGTCGTCATGCCCGTCATCATGATACCGATGGGAATGGCTGCGATCGCCAGGCCGCGCCCGCGTCGGCGCCCGCCGTGTGTCACAAGAATCCCAACGCCCCCGAGCACGACACCGATCGGAGCCAGCGCGAGCAGGAACGAAAGAACGAACGCGGCAATCGCCAGCAAGCTCCAGCGGGGCGTCCGCTGTTCGCCGTGCGGGTCTTCCACGTCGCTGGGCGCCTGCATGGGCGTGTCGGTGCGCAGATCAGACATCATGCGGGATTAGACACCCGCAGGTCCGCGATGGCAAGCACCCGCGGAATCCAGACCGTTCCGCGGACGCGGAGGAAATCACGCGACGGCGGGGGCGGGGACCATGCTCGATGCGGATTCGGCGGGCGAGACGGACGCTGCATGCGGTTCGAGTTCCTCGCCGAAACGCACGAGGCGAGCACTGTTGAAAATCACCACCGCGCTCGCGAACGTATGGGCGATTGCGGCGGGGATGGCTGTCAACGTCCCGGAGACAGCCAAAGGCATGACCACCAGGATGAACACCACGCCGAACACGAGGTTCTGCGCGATCACGCGCGTGGTCTGGCGCGACAAGCGAATCAGGAACGGCAGGCGACTCAGGTCGTTGTTCATCAGCGCGATCGAGGCTGAGTTGATCGCGACGTCACTCCCCGCCGCCCCCATCGCGATTCCGAGGTTGCCAGCCGCCAGCGCCGGAGCGTCGTTGACCCCGTCGCCGATGACGCAGACGCTGTAACCCTTGCTCTTGAGCTCGTCGACAAGCTTGAGTTTCTCTTCGGGCAAGACCTCGGCTTGCACATCGGTGCAGCCCATCTCGGCTGCGACGCGCCTCGCCACCGACCATTTATCGCCGGTGACCATAGTGAGCGCCTTGATGCCCAACTCGCGGAGGGCGTCGATCGCTTCGCGGGCTTCGGGGCGGGTGCGGTCTTCGAGCCCGATCCAGCCCAAGCATTTCCCGGCGCGGGTGACGTAGAGCATGCTCAGGCCTTCGACCTCTTGGAAATCAGGGTTGGTGAGCAGGCTCATGTCGGCGCCGCGGTCTTTCAGCCAAGTGCTCCGGCCGACCATGACATCCTGGCCGTCGACTTTCGCGGCGACGCCGCGTCCGAGGACCTCTTCGAAGTCGGTCGGCTTGCTCAGCGACAGTTTGGCCTCTCGAGCGATCGTGACCAAAGCGCGGGCTGCGGGGTGCTTGCTCAATTGCTCAGCGGAGGCAGCCGCTTGCAGCAGTTCGGCTCCGTCGAGTCCCTCGGCGGGTTTCATCTGCGTGACCGACAGCTCGCCGGTGGTCAGCGTACCCGTCTTGTCGAACACGATGGCGGACAGCGAGCGGGCGTACTCCAGATTGACGACGTTCTTGATCAGAATGCCCAACCGGGCGGCGCAACTCAGGGATGCGACCATCGCCGTCGGCGTAGCGAGCAGCAGCGCCAGGGGGCAACCAGCCACCAGCATGGCGATGGCGCGGGTCATGCCGTCGCCGCGGTCCTCGCTGAAGAACACAACCATGCCCGCAAGCATGAGGATGGTCGGCGTATACCAACCGGCGTAGCGGTCGATGAGTCGCATCAGGGGAATCTTGGTGCGTTCGGCTTCGAGAATAAGCTGCTGGACCCGGCCCAGAGTTGTGTCGGCGCCAACTTTGGTGACGCGGATGTCGAGCGCGCCGGTCAGGTTGCTGGTTCCGCCGTAGACCTCGTTCCCGACGCCCTTGTCGACAGCGAGCGACTCGCCGGTGACGTTGGCTTCGTTGATCGTCGATTCACCGCTGACCACCTCGCCGTCGGCGGGGATGTTGTCACCGGGTCGGACACGGACGATGTCACCGGGATTCAGTTCGGCTGCGGTGACCAGTTCCTCCTCGCCCGACGAGCTCACGCGTTGCGCTTCCTGCGGTGTCAGCCGGACGAGCGACGCGATGGACGCCCGGGCACCGAGCGCGGTTCGGGTCTCGATCAGGTTGGCGATAATCATGAAGAACGCGACGATCCCAGCCATTTGGTATTGTTCGAGGGCGATGGCAGCCACAACGGCGAGCGCGACCAACTCGTCCATGTGGCTTTCGCCGACGGCGAGGTGTTTGATGGCGTGCCAGACGAGCGGCAACGCGAGCAGGACGGCGCCGACCAAGGCGATCACATCGGCGTGCGGGTTGCGGAGCATGCCGGCGCTGTCACGAATCGACTTCTCGAAGAAAAAGTCCGTCAGAAACGAGGCCAGGATCAGCGTCCCGCCGACCAGCGTGGCGATAAGCCACAAACTGACCCGACCCGTCTGCGCCTCGACTGATTGGCTGTTCTCGTCCGAGGATTGGGGATGACCGTCTGTCAACATGCACTCACTCCGCCCCGATGGCCCGCACCGAGGTTCTCTGGCTGGGATCCGACGATCCGGTCCCCACGCGTGCGGGCAGCCCGGATCGTCGCAAGATGGTACTACGCTCGCCGGCCACGTAAAGTTCGGCGACGGTGCGGCCCGGACCCGCGCGCAGCGAGGCGTTCACGGTTGAGCGAACCGGGAGACCCCACCCGCCAGCGCGAACCTCGGCCGGGACCGGCGCGCACGAACCCCGCGCTGGCGCTTGGAGTTCGGAATGCCGGGACGGCGACCGATGCGTAATGACGGTCAGCGGTTGATGTTGTTCCCGTAGATGATGTAGATATCGCCCTGGTCGGGGCGGCGACCGGTTTCGTTCGCGGTTCCGTCACCCTGGGGGAACTCGTCGTCCAACAGGTCGGCTCGCGGTACGCCGATCGCGATATCGCCGAACCCATCGTTGTTGATGTCGCCCAGGAGGCCGACGTTCTCCGTCGGCGCCTCGTCCGGCGTGTTCGACACGTACGGCGTGAGGAAGACGATGCCCGGAATCCGACCGCCGATTTCCGACAGTTCGATCGGAGCCTCCTGCGCCTGCAGATGCGGGCCGCCGTAGACCAGATAGGTCACGCCAAGCCGTTCGCGGCCATTGTTGTCGAAACGGCGTTCACCGGGCGCGGTGATGAGAATATCGCCGAACCCGTCCTTGTCGAAGTCGCCCGCGGAGCTGATGTCGAATCCCGCGCGGTCGCCGGGATCGGTCCCGTAGAACACGACACCGCTCAATTCCACCGTGCCCAGTTGGCTGATGGTGCGGTCGCCCTGCCGGTCGACGCCGCCGAAGATGATCCCGACGTACCCGTTGTCCACGGGACAGCAGTCGGTTCCGCTGACGACGAGGCAATCGAACACCTCGCGGTCGGCGTCATCGACCAGCCGGTCATTGTTGAAGTCGTATGCCTTGCAGAAGTCGTCGAGGAAAACCTCATCGTTGCGTTGCGTGGTGCGACAACCGTTGAACTGCGACGAGTCCAGCCCCACCGAAAGCGCCCTGACCTGACAGTCCCCGGGGGGGACGATGAAGTCCGCCGTCGGAGAGGAGAACATCACGTCGTCGATGCGATCGCCGTTGATGTCCGTGACCGGCTCCTGCTTCCAGCCGATACGATCGCCCGGGACTTCGCCGCGCATCCGGAGCATCGGCGGACGGGTGAGGGGATCGTTTGCGTCGGCGAGCCGCGTATTGCCCACCGGCGAACGCAGGTAGATAATGTACATCGTTCCGGTGTCCGCGAGGCTCTCCGATCGATCATTCAACGGCGCGCCGCAAATGAGGTCGGGGACGGAGTCCAGATTGAAATCGCCGGCTGATCGCGCGCCGCCCAGGAAGTCAGTCATATCCTCGGCGAAGATCTGAAACGTGTTCGCTGGAACATCCGGTCCACATCGGGGATTCGGATTCCTGGGATCGCACGTCCCCGCGGTGCCGCACGTGAAGGCGGGCGATTCGTCGCGCGGGACGGGAATCACCGCGCTTCCATTGTCACCGCTCAGATCCCGCCACGTATCCACGCCGTCGTAGTCACTCCCGGGGAGCACCACGATGCTCCCCGTGAGGCTCCTGGCCACCACGTGCGTCGCAGTAACACCGAAGTTGGCGATCGTCGTCGCAAAGTCCAATTCGTTACGCGGAGCAGAGATGACGATCTCCGGATTCCCGTCCAGATTCAGATCATCGATCGCCGCAACGGATCGACCGAACAACCCGTCCAGCGGAGGTTGATCCGCCAGGAGGTGGTCGTGAAAGTCGTACCAGCCCGCCTGGAACCGCGCTCCGGCGATGTGGTTCTCTTCGTCGTCCTCGCATTCGGGAAGGATCTGGCCGTCAAGGGACTCCCGCAGTCGTGTCCGTTGGCCGATCAATTCGATCGACACGAGGGTGCGGTCCAGTCGATTCGGGTTCAACGGATTGACCGGCCCGGCGTTGTCGCGATTGCGGCTGCTGAAGTAGGCGACAAACCCGTTCGCCTCGGTCTTATCCTCATTGTTGCCGTCGTTCTGCTCATTGTTTTCGTCGGAGAAGTTATTCGGCAGAAGGTCCGGGTAGCAACCGAGCGGGCCGCCCTGGATCTCGCGATCGTAGTTGAAATTGAGCTCGGGGCGCTGTCGCGTATCCGGAAACTCGCTCGACGCGACCCGCGCGCCATCATCGGCTGTGTCATCGTCGATGTCCGCCGGAACGATGATGAGACGTATTTCGCCGCCCGGAAGATCGTTAATCAGCAACCGCGAGAGCAACTCGTCCACGTTGATCGTCACCCGTTCGCCGACGTCGTCGGCGCCGATCGTATCCAGTTCCTCCTCCACATAGTGGATCCCGGCGACGGGGGCCTGCCCACCGAGGAAGTTGTTGAAAGTCACCGCGCTCGCGTTGAAGTCGACCAGCAGCTCGTGAACGGTCGCGTCACCGCCGGGGTTCAGAATGCTGAACGCCACGTCACCGCCAATGTCCGCGATCCGGTCCGGCGTATCGCCGGGCGGAAAACTCTCCACAATGCCCGTGAACTTGACGAGTGAGAATCTCACGTTGTTGGGACCGGCGTTCACCCACTCCAGGTCGTCCGCGCGAAAGTTTCGATCGGGCTCGGCGCTCGAAATCTGAACGTCCTGCATGCCGAAATAACCCTGCACCGGCTCGGCTTCGTCCTCGATGGTCACCTGCAACCCGTCGTTTCCCTGCGTGAGGAGAATGTCGACACCCACGGTCTCGTCACCTTCGGGCGGATCATCATCCGGGTCGTCGTCCCGCGCCTGGAACACGCCGTCCACGTGCTGCATTCCGATTAAGATCTCCGGGCGACCGTCCGCGTCCTGATCCGGGACGACCGCGATATCCGTGATCCCATCCGAGCGCGGATTCTCGTAAAACTTGACAGGTACCCCGCCCCCACCTTGCACCGAGCACTCTTCGTTGAAGCACCGCGTCGGCGGCCCTTCAAAAATCGCCCCCGAAATCGTCCGGGCGGTGCTGTTCACGTTGATCTGACCGCCAAAGCGAATGTTGTCCATACCGTAGATGAGGTAAGCCTCGCCGACGTTTCCGAAATTGCGCGGATTGCCGAACTGGGCAACGAGCATGCAGTCGTCAATTCCGTCCAAGTCGAAGTCGTCGATGTGCGCCATCCGCGTTCCCAACCGCGAACCCGGGTTGAACCCGCGAAACCGCGCGCCGCTCAGCGTCTTGCCCACCAGCGCCAAATCCACAAGTCCGTTCGTCGCCGGTGACACCGCCCGCACGACATTGATCGTACCGCGAGCGTAAGCATGCACCGGCAAATTCAGCCCGTCCGTGATCGTTGCCCGGATATGATAGGGTGAACCGTCCGGGCGAATCGGTATCTGATCCAGATCCACCGTGATCGCGAAGTTGACCGGGAGATTGTCACCCGCGTTGATGTTCAGCGGGTCGTCCAGCAGGATAATCTGGCTCGGAACCGGTGCGATGACGTTATCGTTCAGCGGATCGTCGTCGAGGTCCAAGAGTAAGTAGAGCGTGGCCGTGCTATCCGGATCGAACGAGGCGTCCACGATCAGCCCCTGCTGAGGATCGAGGTTCGGATCGTCCTCCGTCGGCTGAATCACCACCACCAACACGTCGTCCTGCGACACCGACAGATTGAACGCCGGGTCGCGCGCGAATACCTGCGGCGGGCTGTTCACAATCGATGTCGTTCCCTGTTCGACGACCTGTATGACGACCTCACCCAGCCCGGCTGCCGTATTAAGCGCGACCGCCGTCACCGGACGATTCACTCCGTCGTCGATCGTCCCGCGCAGTGTGTATGTCCCCAGCGGTACAAACGCCGTCGAAGCCGTGAACCGATCGGCGATACCGTCCGGAGTTTCTTCGATATTGGCGACGAGCGGGATTATCACGCCGGAATCGCTCGCGCTCACCAGGTTGAATGAGATCGTCGCGTTTGAATCACGATCCACGTCCCGCCACTCGATCAGCAGACCCTGACCTTGACTGATGGACGTACTCGCCGCCGGCCGAATGATGGTCAGTTCAGGCGCGAGACTGTCCGTCACCGCCGCCCCTTCAACGAAGATCGGCGTACCCTGCATGTCACACGCGATCCAGGCCAACGTCCCGATGCACGACACCGCCGCCACCACGAACCTTCCGAAGCGACCGCCAGTATTGCCTATTCTCATCGACCGGCCTCCGTCTAACCGTGTTTCACCGTCTGTCATGCTTGCCTCTTGCGATCGCGACCGCGATCGAGTCGGTGCGACACGCGCGGACGCACTTCGCCAGGCAGCGCGGGGCGAACCCCCTATGCTGCTCGAATCTAGCTCGCCGATCAAGCGCCGGACCCGCTCGCAATCAGCCGGAACCCGCGCACCCCAATCCTAGACTCACCCCGATTGTCCGGTCAATACACCACCGACCCCGGAAATCACGCCTTTTCCGGCCTCAACGCCCTCGAATCGCTCCGCCGACGCGATTCTCGGACCGTGGGGGCTTGACGCTCCTCGCCCCACCCCTACCCTACGCCAGCCCGACGCGCCCCTCGCTCGTGAGACGGCGATCCACACGTCGATGCCCCGTCGCCCAAGAGCGGCTTGAGAACAACGAGGAGGAACCGACTGATGGCACGAACCTGCACGCTCAAAGGCAACCCCCTGACGCTCGAAGGCCCCGAACTTCGCGTCGGCGACAAAGCCCCAAACGTCTCGATCAAGAAAACACTCGTCGACACCATCAACATCGCCGACACCACTGGCTCCGTTCGGATCTTCAGCGTCGTCCCCTCGCTCGACACGCCG
>JAJDDS010000317.1 GCA_029260195.1 Phycisphaerae bacterium | reverse complement strand
TCACCGCTCATCGCGCTGATGAAGGATCAGGTCGACGCGCTTGTCTCCCGGGGGGTACCGACCGCGCTGTACAATTCGAGCTTAACGGTTGGTGGGCGTCGCGAGGTCGAAAGCGGCCTCCGTGAGAATCGCTATCGGCTTCTCTATGTCGCACCGGAGCGATTTCCCGACGAGTGGTTTCTCGACCTCGTCCGAACCACGGGTGTGAACGCTGTGGCTGTCGACGAAGCCCACTGCATCAGCCACTGGGGACACGACTTCAGGCCCGACTACCGAAACCTGAGCAGACTCAAGTCCTGGTTCCCCGGAGCGGCTGTCCATGCGTTCACGGCGACCGCCACTCCCCGGGTCCGCGAGGACATCGCCGAGCAACTACAACTCGACACACCTAAGTTCATTGTCGGCGATTTCGACCGCCCGAACCTCACCTACCGCGTGAAACACCGCTCCAGGCTGCGCGATGAGGTCCGCGACATTATTGACGCCGATCGAGCACAGTCCGGCATTATTTACTGCATCCGACGGGCCGATGTCGACGAACTGTCCGCCTATCTGACGGATAACGGCTATCGCGCCCTTCCTTATCATGCGGGGCTTTCGGCGGAGACGCGCAAAGCCAACCACAACGCCTTTACTGAAAAACGCGCCGAGATCATTGTCGCCACTGTTGCATTCGGTATGGGCATCGATCGCCCCGATATTCGTTTCGTCATCCACACCGGAATGCCGAAGTCCATCGAAGCTTATCAGCAGGAGACGGGACGCGCCGGGCGCGACGGACTGCCGGCGCTGTGCACGCTTTTCTACACCGGCGCCGATTTCATGACCTGGAAGGCGATTATCCAGAATAGTGAGACGGACCACCTCGATGCACACGTCGCCCAACTCGAAGAAATGCTTAACTTCTGCAAGTCCATCCAGTGTCGCCACAGCCAACTCGTCCGACACTTCGGCCAGGACTACGAGGACTCCACGTGCGACGCCTGTGACAACTGTCTCGACGAGTTCCCGATCGTCCCGGACAGTCAAACCGTTGCCCTCAAGATCCTCAGCGCGGTGTACCGAACCGGCGCACGATTCGGTGGTAAGTACGTCGCCGAAGTGTTAACCGGGGCTGACACGCAGCAGGTTCGCGATCGCAACCACAAGTCGCTTAGTGTCTTCGGAATCCTCCGCGACAACTCCGACCGCGAGGTCCGCGACTGGATTGAACAGCTCGCGGCTGAGGGGTACCTCGACATCGGCACCGAGTACCGCACCTTCAGCCTATCCCTCAAGGGTCACGAGTTGCTGCGTGGCGAACACGAAGCCCGCCTCATCGCCCGCCCCGAAAACGTCGGCGCGCGGAAGAAACGTAAGTCTCCACGCAAGTCCATGGATTCAAACCCATCGGGAGCGGATGCTCAGGGATTCAGTGTCGCCGCTGCCTCGGAGGACGAGGACATCGCTGACGTCGCTCTGTACGAAGCGCTCCGCGCGGTGCGCAACGCGTTTGCGGCGGAGAGCAACGTTCCAGGATACTGCGTCCTCACGAACAAGACCCTGCAACACCTCGCTCGGTCGAAACCCAACACGGAGGATGAACTCCTCGCCATCCCCGGCATCGGTCAGAAGAAGTGTCAGCAATATGGTCCGCCTATCTTGTCCTGCCTTCGCGATCACGCGACGTGATCTGTTGCTTGGATTCCGCTCGATAAACGGATTAACGCAGAGAGCGCGGAGGCTCTCTTCCATCGCCGCGGCGGTTCGAGTTCTCCGCGTTCTTGGCAGCGTCTGCGGTGGCTCTGTTTGAGGTTGGGTTTGGAGGTGGCCGACGTTCACGCCACGCTCGCCGCCCACGAGGGGTGGCGCTACATTTGGAGCGGGGTGGTGTTTCATTTGCAGCGCGGCGCCACATTGTCGGGCGCACGCCGAGACCGGATGCCGTTTCAGTCGCACGGTTCGTGGAAGAGGATGAGGCTGCTGGTGTATCCGTGGACGAATGTTCGGCCTCCGATGGGGCCTATTTCGCCGGCGGCGAAGAAGCCAGCGACGGGGCAGTCTGGGATGGCTTCGTTGATGAGCTGAATGTCGTGGTTGGGCTCGGTGAACAGCTTCGATCCGCGGCCATTGCAGTTGAACACGAGCCCGCCGCGCGGGGAGGCGGATAGGGTGGAGCACTTGTCGACCAGCATCGACTGCATCTCGGCATGGGCGGATTCGGCGTCGCGGATGTGGAACTGTATGGACTGTCCCGCGCGGAAATGGTCGGTGACGGCGATCCCCTTGTGCTCGACCGCGCCGGCGACGTTGCGTATCAGAAAACCACCCGGCCCGAATGTCTCGAGTCGTTCGTCGACCACTCGGCCGATGTGGAGACCTTGCTGCATCAACTCCTGATCCCGCTGGTCGCACTGTTGATACAGTTCGCGGAGTACGGCGAAGGTGTTGCGTCCGCCGAGTTCACAGATGATGTTCGCGTCGGCTTTGGTCACTATGTAGCGACTGCCGACGGGTCTGCAGCCCTGTGAGACGAGGGCGGTGACGCCGATGTCTCCGGCGAGCGACACTCCGACCATGCCCTGGCGGAGGATTTGATCGTTGAGAAAGAGTCGGTTCTCGCCCGGCTCTTGGGCGGCGCTGGCGACTCCGCCTGCGACGGTACTGCCGGGATAGGCATCGTCGAGGCGTTGGATGCAGGTGTCGAAGCGGATGGTGAACGGGTCGGGAAGGATGATGAATGCCGGCTTGACGTCTGGCGAGACGCCGATGCGATCGCACCAGTCGGCTGATTCGCGCAGGGTCGAGAGGTCGTTTTGGTCGAGGAGGAACGGCATGACCCGCACGCCGGGCAGCTTGGCGACCCAGAGGGCTGCAGCCGGCGCGTTTTCGATTTCGCGATCCGGTCCGATGACGCCTTCGACGCCGCATCCGATCAGATTCCGGGGGTTGATGGCGTCACGAACGGCAGTAACAGTCTCGTCGAACTCGGGTCCGTAGTGCGGTGAGATCCAGAGCACGGCAAGATCGGGCGCGACGCAGTCGACCGCGTGGACGAGCTCGGCGGCTGCTTCGCGCGGGTCGTTCGCCGTCGACAGAGCGGCATTGATTTCCATTTTCAG
The DNA here is from genome assembly GCA_029260195.1 of Phycisphaerae bacterium. Taxonomy (GTDB): domain Bacteria; phylum Planctomycetota; class Phycisphaerae; order UBA1845; family UBA1845; genus OFTM321. The sequence goes on along the minus strand of JAJDDS010000317.1, from coordinate 467 downwards.
TCCCGTCGCACCCGGCGTCATCGATTCACCCTTCTCCTCCGCGTTGCCTGTTCACCCAAGGAACGCCAGATTTTCGCGTAACACGCCGCATCGCTCGACCAAGCCCGCCAAGCGGTCGCGTTCGGCGGCGACGATCTCGGGTTTGGCGTTTTTGACGAAGTTCTCGTTCTGGAGTTTCTTCTCCTTGCCGGTGATCTGCTTCTCGACGTCGGCGATGTCTTGTTCGAGTCGTGTGCGTTCGTCGTCGTCGTCGCTGATGTCGTGTACGTGGACCTGCATTCCGCCGAGCACGACCGTCCCCGAATTGGCGGGCCTCGGCGCGTCGGTGGAGATCACCAAGGTCCGGACGTTCGCCAGGTGCTTGACTACGCCGGCTTGCGATTCGAGGGCTGCGACGCGGTCGGCGGGGACGTTCATGGTGACGTCCACCGCCTGTTTTGGCGGCACGTTGTTCTTCTGTCGCACGT
>JAJDDS010000316.1 GCA_029260195.1 Phycisphaerae bacterium | reverse complement strand
ACTCGTGCTCCGTCCTGCTGGCCGCCTTGGCCGAATCCGGGACAACGCCGACCCGTCATGCGTCGCGAAACGAGGTTCGGGCTGTCATCGAGACGGCGCTGGCCGACCTGCCGCCCGATTATGCCAAAGTCGTCCGCTTGTACGATCTTGAGTGCCGCTCGATCGGCGAGACTGCCGAAGCACTCGACCGCACGCCCGGCGCGGTACACATGCTCCGGGCACGGGCGCACGACCGGTTGGGGGAGCTACTCGGCGGCCCATCAGGGTTTTTCAGTCACACCGCGTGATTGGCCGCCCGCCGGCAGCGCCAACAGTATGGGTGGCCACAAATGACTGACGACCAGCCTACTGAGAACGCAGAATCGAATGAGCCAAGCCGCGCGCTCGTCGAGTACGCCCGCAGCCAGGCGGAAAAAGCTCGGCGGGTGACCAAGGGTGAGCCCAAAGTGCTACCGCCGCTCGATCTATTCCCCGGCTACGTCATCGTCGACGAAATCCACCGGGGAGGTCAGGGTGTCGTCTACGACGCCGTACACGAAGAGACGGCCGAACGCGTCGCCTTGAAAGTGCTGCGAGAAGGCCTTTTCGCGGGCGCGACCGATCGCTCGCGTTTCGAGCGAGAGATTCAGGTTCTTCGCCAACTCGACCACGCGGGTATCACGACGATCCGTGATAGCGGCGTCGCTGAAAGCCACTACTACCTAGTTGCCGACTACATTTCCGGCACGCCTCTGGATGATTATGTCAAACGGGCGGCACTGCCCCGCCAGGCGCTGCTCACCGTGTTCGCCGACATTTGTGACGCCGTGAATGCGGCGCATGTTCGGGGTGTGATTCATCGCGACTTGAAGCCCGGGAACATCCGCATCGATACCGAGGGTCATCCGCACGTGCTGGACTTCGGACTGGCCAAGCTCGCCGAGGTTGAGGAGATCGCGACAACAAGCGGACAGGCCAAGACGATTCCAGGCCAGTTCATCGGTTCGCTGCCCTGGTCGAGTCCGGAGCTGGCCCGGGGTGATGCCAATCTGGTGGACGTTCGCACCGACGTGTATGCCCTCGGTGTCGTGTTGTATCAGATGCTCACCGGCCGGTTTCCCTACGACGTCCTCGGTGCGATGGGCGACAGCCTGCACAACATCCTCCACGAGGAACCGGTTCGGCCCAGTTCGATCTCCCGACTGGTGGACGACGAGTTGGAGACGATCATCCTCAAGTGTCTTCAAAAGGAGCGGGACCGGCGGTACGGCAGCGCAGGTGAGTTGGCCACGGACGTTCGGCGGTACCTCGATGGCAAGCCGATCGAAGCCAAGGGCGACAGCGGCTGGTACGTCTTCCGCATGTTCGTGGGCCGTCATCCGACGCTGATCGCCACCATTGTCGTCGCGTTTCTGCTGAGTGTTGCCTTTGGTGCAGCGATGTCGGTCATGTATGCGCAACAAGTGCGCGTAACACGTCGCGCACAGGAGGCTGAGCACCGTGCCCGCGGCACGATCGAGTATTTGCTCAAGGATGTCAGCAACGGTCTGAGTCGCCTTTACTGGGGAGAGAAACTCCGCGAGGAGGTTCTCGAAAGCGCGTACGAGCGGCTACAGGGCTTGATGGTCGAGGCGAGTGACCACCCGATCCTCAAGGCGGACATCGCGGAGGCGCATTCGCGTCTCGGCGGCCTGGCCGTGGAGCTTGGACGTCTCGATGAAGCCGCGGCGGAGTTGGATCAAGCGCAGTCGCTTCACGAAAATCTGCTCGCGAGAGATCCGGAGGACCCAGACATTCTGGCGCAATACTCGATCAACCTGGTTCGGTTGGGCAACGTAGCCCATGCCCGCGGCATGCTGGATGCGGAGGCGCCGTTGTACGAGAAGGCCCTTGCCATAGATGAGTCATTGTGCGAGCGCTTTCCGGACAACCTGGACTACAAAGACAACCTGTCCTGGAGCTACGAACGTCTCGGTGCGATTCGTTTACGAAGGCGCGATGTGCAAGCAGCCGAGGTTCTGATGATGAAGCGTCACGCACTCGCACGAGAGCTGGTGGAAGCCGCGCCGAATGACTCGATTCGTGTGCTCGGGTTGTGTTCGAGCCACCACCAACTTGCGAGACTCCACGACGCGAAGGGTGACGATGCGGCTGGACTGACGAACTCCGAGCCATGGCTTGAGGCCGCGCGCGGGTTGGTTCGACTCGAACCGGACAACCCCCGCGCGCTGAACAGCCTGTGCATGGCATTGGCGAGTCGTGCTTGGCGCGTCCGCCTACAAGGTGATGACCGCACGGCCGCCGAGTGTTACGACCGGGCACTCCGTCTAACGGATCGCCTCATCATGATTGGGCCGGACGATCCGAGTTTCCATGGTCGCCGCCGGGACATCCTGGTCAGCCTCGCCCGGTTGGAAGTCGCGCGCAATGACACCCAGGCGGCATGGGAGAGGCTTGTGCAGGCGAGTGAATCTGGAGAGCGGACCGTCTCGCTCGGCGCCAGAGACGAGCTTGCCTGGCGTCAGGTCGGGAAGATCTACCGGGGCATGCTCACTTTGGCAGGGCGTTGCGGAGATTCGGCAGCGGCAAGCAAGTACGCATCTGCGGCGGACTCTTTCCTGGTCCGGTGTACAAGGCTACCGACGATGGACACGACTGCGCTCGTCGCCCTTACGGACGTGTTGATCGGACGCGAGGCTGATTTCGAGCCAGCCATGGCCAAGGCGTACGAGTTTGCCGAATCCGCTGTGAAGATGACAGAGGGCAAGACGCCTGGGCCGTTGCGCGTCCTGGCGAACGTCTGCGACAAGCTGGGCGACGTTGAGCGTGCGCGGGAACTCCTGCGGCGTGCCCGCGAAGTGCTTGGTCCCAACGACGGCCTCGAACGCGAGAGAGTCGAGCGGTCCCTGTCCCTGCTGGCTGGCAAACTCGGCGCTGGGCGGAGCTCTCCATGAAGCGGAAAGCCGAATCAAAGGCGCGAGCGCCGGTTGCCGCAATCGCCGAACGGAGCATGTGTCAGGGCGAACGCGCGCACCGTAGTGGCTGCACCCTTGAAGAAACGGGCGCCGCAGCTGTCCCCCACAACATCGCACTCGAACTGAATGATCTGAATGCTCTCAACGATCGATTCGAGGTTCTCGCGAAGGACCGTGGAGAATTGTCGTCGGCATGAAGGGTCAAGAGGTTCGCAATCTGTTTCGTAGTTCATACTCCCAGCATGCCACAGCTTCGGCACCGGATGCAACGAGGACGACCACGCCGCACTGCTCAATTACGTCGTTGAAGAAGTCAGCACATTTGTACACTTAGCGCTTCGAGTTAGCCCATTCGAAGTCTATCCGGGCCCTGACCTGCCATTGATGCACCGAATTGCGGCGGAGGAATTCCGCGAACCGTTCCCATACGATCTTTCGCGTCGCTCCCACCTCTCGTTGGAATTGATCGAACTCGCAGCGGGGAGCCTACGTGCTGGAACTCCATCCGACTGGCCCGGAATTGAACGCCTTCTTCGGGCCTGGCCGACACACTTCGTTGAGGCGGCCATTCCCGTTGCTCGCGAGGATTTTAGAAACCACCACACGACTATTTGCGACGACGGTGCCAGCAAAATACTCGCCGTTGCTATTCGGCGAACCGACGGTCATGAGTTGGAATTGCTATGGTTGGCGGTCGCTCCAGCTCATGCCAGGCGAGGGATTGGACGCAGCATGGTAAGAGCTGTTCTTTGCCAACGATCCCAAGAACGGCCGGGAAGTTCACGTACCACTGCTCGCTGGCCTTGCGTCTGATCAACTGGACTCTTGTTGGGTAGCCCATGGGGTTGACCTCCTTTCGGTCTCTAGTTATATCACTAGATAGACGAAGACGCCAGAAAACCCGGGCCGATTTCAACCGATCAATCGGCAATCAGCCCGGATGCGTTCTCAACCAAAAACGGCCAAAGCCCAGGGGGCTGCCCGAAAGGGCAGTCCCTACCGCGACTCGGCGGAGACGCGGGGCTTTCGGCGAAACTCAATCTGACCACTTGATCCCTTTCAACCATCGCTTCAGCTCAGCAGCCGGATGATACCAACGGTTGCCGAGCCGGAAGCACGGGAGTTGAGTGTAGCGCCTCTCTTGGCACCAGTCCACAATCGTCTTGGGCGATTTGCCGAGAGCCTTAGCCAACTCGGCGGATGTGCAGGGATCGGGCAGCTGGTCGATTTTGGACGTGGCCAGTTGAGAGCCGGTGGGCTGGCTTGCATCTGCGCTAGCGCGCTCGCGCTCGCCATCCCGCACGGTTTCCGGCAAGACTCCCCGAGTTCTTCGTTCGCTCTCTTACGGAGCCCGAGGATGTCGTGGTGGACATTTTCGCTGGCTCAAACACAGCGGGCGTTGTGGCGGAAGCTGAAGGACGGCGTTGGCTCGCCTTTGAAGAAAGACGAGAGTACGTGGCCGCTTCAGCTTTCAGGTTTCTCACTGAGAATACCCCCGACAGCGAACGGCAAGAGCTCTACGACGAGATCATGTCAGGCCAGTCCGTGGAAATGGACCAATATGCGAGAAACGGGACCCTCTTCGCATGAACGAACGGAAAGTAGGCACTCGAATCGCCCAAAGCCCAGAGATTGACAGGCGACAGATGCACGACAATCGTGAAGTCGCCCAGCCCTCGGCCAGGAAACTTTGCCGTTGATCGGGGACGCGAACGAGGAGTCGGAGCGGATTTGCACGTCCTTCATCGACGCGGGTGAAGCCAACACGGGGGGGGCTGCGGGGTACAACGGGAATCGGTTCAGCGATCGGCACTACGGCGGGACGAATTACCTGTTTCAGGACTTCCACGGTGAGACGAAGACGCAGCAGTACCGGGATCGACTGGCGACCGATGTCGATCTCAACGGCGTCGAGGATGTGGATGTGACGCCGTAGGTTTTTTGGCGGGGGCATTCGGGGCGAACACTGCCGGGCAAGCCGCCAATGGCACCCGGCATCCTACCGGGAAAGTGCCATCGAAATCGGTGTCACTTCTTCTTGGCCTCTTCGTAGCGTTGGAGGGCGTCTTTGAGAGACGCGCGGGCGTGGTCGTTGTCGCACTTGGCGATGGCTTGCTTCTGGATGGCGATGGCGCCGTCCACGTCGCCGTTCTCGAATCGGGCGAGGGCGAGGGTGTCCATGGGTGACCATCCGTCGCCGCCGGGGGCTTTGTACATGGTCTCAGCCGCGGCGAGGGCGAGCGTTGCGAACTTACCCTTGGTGGACTCGTCGGTAAGCAGTCCCCAAGCGAATCCATTGAGGAAATCGGCGTCTTGTGCCGCTTTCTGGACGACGTAGTGCCCAGTGTTGTTGGCGCCGCGGATGTCATTCTTGCACTCGTTCTGGATGAAGAATTTCGCGACGTAGTGCTTGGCTTCGTCCGTCTCGGCTTTGATGGCCAACTCGATCGCGCGGAGGGCGAGGTCGCCGCACTTGGCTGCCCGAGCGGGCGACGAGAGCACGCCGGCGAACCAGCTTAGCCCCTCGGCATCGCCCTTGAGGCGGTCGATGGTATCGGCGGCGAGCGCGAGCGCTTCGTCGTCCCGTCCGCGGGCGGCGAACAGGGCGACTCGGGCCACGCGGATTCCGGTGTGGTCGGGGGCGGTCGTGGCTGCGCGAGTGAGGGAGTCGTCGGCGAGCTTGTTGAACCCATCCGGGTCGGCGTCGGTGATGATGGTGTTGGCGATTTCCGCCGTCCTGTCGGGGCTGTCTACGGAGAGCTCAAAGGCGCGTTTGACGGATTTTTGAGCCGCGGGCACGTTCCCCGTGTAGTTAGCATAGATGTCGAATTTTCGCATCCAGGCGCGGGGGTCTTGGGGTTTGACCTTGATCACTTCGTCGAGCAAGTCGATGACCATGTCCCATTCGCCGAACATCTGAGCCTCTTCGATGCGCCCCTCGATTTTCGCGACGTGTTTGGCGACTTCGATGTCGAACTTGCCCGCGACGAGTTCAGCCACAACCTCGTCGAGGGCTTCGTCGGGGAAGCCGATCCAGGCGATCGTCCCGTTCTTGTCGACGACGAACGCGGTGGGGATCCCATCGAGTCCGGCGGCTTCCATGTAGCTCTTGATGACGTGTCCGTCGGTGTCGAACCCGACGGTATAGTCCATCTTGTCGCCCATGCGCTCGACGAATTGACGGACCTTCTCGATGGGGTTTCGGCTGTCGCTCTCGGTGATCCCGACAACGCGGACGGAACCGTCAGCATACCGGTGTTGGAGCTTCGTCAGATGGGGAACGCTTGCGATGCAGGGGGGGCACCAAGTCGCCCAGAACTCGACGACGGTGATTTGTTTTCCGCGAGCGGTTGCGAGATCGACCGCTTCGCCTTTGATCCACTTGTCCGCAGTCAGCTTGGGCGCCTGGGAGCCGATGTCGAGGTCGCCTGCCAACGCGGGGAGAATGATCGCGTTCCACGCCAGCCCGATCGCGATGAGCCGCTTTGCCGATTTCATAGCTATGGGGTGCTCCTTGTTCGATGCGGTTCGACGCCAGCGCGGGGGGCCGCCAATTCAGCAGCTTCGACTCGTCCCGCAGACTGATTCGTCACCTCAGTCACAACCCGGCGACGGGGATCGCCTATTCCCAGAAGAACCGCGTTTGTAGTCGATTTGGTGTCGGACGAAACGGGGTCTCGCCCGCATAAATTGTGAAGAATCGCAGTTTCCCGTGTGAAGGCGTCGGGTCGGGCGGGGCTCCTGGAATCGTCCAGGGGG
>JAJDDS010000315.1 GCA_029260195.1 Phycisphaerae bacterium | reverse complement strand
ACCACATAGAATCGAGCACGGTGCCCCAGCAGATCGTCAGGAAGATGCCAGCCAAGACGAGCGTGAGCTTGCCCGGGTGAACGGCGATTCGAAATACGCGCAGCAGGTCACACAGTCCGGACGACTGCGACCAGGATGCGTCTCTGGATACATGATTGTCGGGGATCATCGGTCACTCCTTGACTTGTGGAATCCCGGGAGCGCGCCATTATACTCCGCCGGACGGGGTCCACAACGTCCGGCTAGACGTCTGCGCCGACGTCCCTGTCGTCGATCGCGTCCTCGCCGGCAGGATAGTCCGTCGGCGACAGCGGTTCGCTGATTCGATACGTCCCGTTCAGCCACTCGCCCAGATCGATCATCTGGCATCGCCGGCTACAGAACGGGCGATCCGGCGCGTCCTGCATCCGCTCGAATTCGAGTCGCGATTGGCAGTTTGGGCAGGTCAGATTGAACATGTGACTCGGGACGGGGATGAACGCCGTCGAACTCCTCGGTGACTTCGCAGCGCGAGAATCGCTGAATACTGTGATTCCGAGCGAATCGAGGAATCCTGCTGATGACCAAACCAGAGGTTCCACCGCGCCGTTACTTGTCCTTGGTCTTCGACTCGGTTTTCTTCTTCTCGTCGACCTTGGCCACGGACGAGTCGGTCGCCTTCGGTTTTTTCTCGGAGGGGTCCGTCGCAGACTTTTCTTTTGACTTGCTCGTGGTCGAGTCGGCTGCGGCCTCGGCGTCCTTCTTGTACGAATCGCTACGGTAGTCGGTTTCGTAGAACCCGCTCCCTTTGAATATGACGGCGGACCCCGTTCCAATCAGTCGCTTCACGGGCGCGTTATTACCGCACCGGTCGCAGTCGGTTTTAATTTTCTTCAACGGGCGCGCCACGATGGACTGGAACTCTTCAAACCGCTGCTGGCACTTTGTGCATTCGTATTCGTAGGTCGGCATGGCTATTCCTGGACGGTGCCGGTGACGGTCTCCTCGCTGTCCGGAGATTCCCCGGCGGGGGTTTCGGGTGTTTGTTCCGGCTGGCTGGCGATGATGACCTTGGCTGGGCGCAGCACGCGTCCCTCGAGCCTGTACCCGCGCTGCACGACCTGAATGACACTGCCCGGCGTCTTGTCCGGCGCGGGTTGTTGCAGCATGGCTTCGTGATAGCGCGGATCGAAGGGTTCGTCTTTGGGATCGATCACCTCGACGCAGTGGTCCGCGAGCACTTTGTGGAGGTTGTCGTAGATGAGTCGCACGCCTTTACCCAGCGCGTCGTTTTCAGGGCCGTCGCTGTGTTCGAGTGTGCGATCGAAATCGTCCAGCACGCCGAGCAGATTCCTGATGAGATTCGCGTTGGCGTAGCGCTTCGCTTCGATCACTTCCTGCGCGCTGCGTTTGCGAACGTTCTGTGCCTCCGCCCGGGCACGAAGGAGTGAATCTTTCGCCTCTTCGAGTTCCTTGCGAAGTACCTCGACCACCGACTCGCCGTCACCGGCGGCTTCGCTGTTGTTCGCCGGAGCATCCCCGGCCACGGCCGGTGTCGTCTCCGCGTCGTCCGCCGGATTGACCTTGATCCGTGATTTCTTGTTCTTGCGCATGTGCAACGGCGACATCGCGTCGGAATCAGGCGATGTCATCTCCAGCCAGGTACTTGATCAAGCGATCGAAAAACCCTTTGGAATCCGGTGCGACGATCGCGTCCTCTGTTTCGGAGAACTCGCGCAGGAGTGACTCCTGCTTCTTGTTCAGTTTGCGCGGAATCTCGACGGTTATCTGGATGAGTTCGTCGCCGAGTCTGCCGCTTCGCAAGTCGGGCAACCCCTGCTTGCCCAAGCGAAGCACCTGCCCGCTCTGAGCCCCGCGCGGAATCTTGACGTCGGCTTTGCCCTGCAGCGTGGGCACTTCGATCGTCGCGCCGAGCGCAGCCTGTGTAAACGTGATCGGCACGCGACACACCAGATCGTGCTCTCTCCGTTCGAGAAACGGATGCGGCTTGACCTGGACGTAACAGTGCAGGTCACCGTGGGCTGCGCCGTCCTCGCCCGCGCCGCCCTCTCCGCGCACGCGAATCGCCTGCCCGTCGTGGATGCCAGCGGGTATGGATACGGTGACGACGCGTTCTTTGGGCGCTCGTCCGCTGCCTTGACACGGCTTGCACGGATTCACGATGATCGCGCCCTGCCCCTTGCAGGCTGGACACGACGTGATGACTCGCCCGAAGATCGACCCGAGTCCGGTCGCCTGTTCAACCTGTCCGTATCCGCCGCACGTTGGGCAACTTTGCTTCTTGCTACCCTGGGCGGCTCCTCCGCCTCCGCAGGCACCGCAGCGATCGTCGCGCTGGTACGTGAGTGTGCGTTCCGCCCCGGTGAGCACTTCTTCGAGCGAGATTTCGACGCGCACCTGCAGGTCGGCTCCGCGTGCCCGGCGACGTCCACCGCCGCCGAATCCCCCGCCGAAGAGGTCGCCGAACATCGAGAAGATGTCCTCGACGCCCATGTGCGAGAAATCATGGGCTCCGGTTCCGTTGACCCCACTGTGGCCCATCCGGTCGTAGCGTTGGCGTCGCTCCGGATCGGATAGTATCTCGTACGCCTCCGCTGCTTCTTTGAATCTTGTCTCGGCCGCCGGGTCGCCCTGATTGCGATCGGGATGGAACTTGAGCGCGAGTTGGCGGTAGGACTTCTTGATCTCGTCCGCCGACGCGCCTCGGTCGACGTTGAGCACTTCGTAACAGTCGCGTTTGTCTGCCATTATGCTCTACGCCTGCTCGGCGATGTCGTGTTCCGTCCGCACCAGGCGATGCATCGCCACCCACAAGCGGTGGCGCTACCTCTTGC
>JAJDDS010000314.1 GCA_029260195.1 Phycisphaerae bacterium | reverse complement strand
TTCTGCGCGCGACGATGTTCTTGTGGTACGTGCCGTGTGCGGCGGTTTGGTCCAGCGTTTTCGTGACCAGACGGAACTGCTCCTTCGCGAGATTCACGTCCTGACCGTGGACCGCGTCGAGGAACTTTCCGATCTGCGTCTTCACGGCGCTGCGCCGAGCTCGGTTGATGTCGCGCCGCACGGCGTCTTGCCGAAAGCGCTTCTTGGCGGATTTGGTGTTGGGCACTCGATTGCTCTCCTGCGGGGAGACCCCCGCGACTTTCCAACCAGGGACGCTCAGTCCCCCTCAGTATCGTTAAGGGCTTGGAGTCTATCACGAACGTCCCGGAAATTGTAGTCAAGTTCCAGGATTTGGCCATAGACCTTGCGGGCTTCATCGATTCCCCCGCTGGCCGCCATCGACCGGGCCAGCCAGTACCGCAGGTCCTTCCCGATCGCGTCGTCCGGAATTTCGTACGCTTCGACCGCTTTCCCAAGCGTCCCGATCGCCTGGGGGTAGTATTTCTTCTTAAAGAAGCACTTCCCGAGGTGCAAGTCCGCCTTCATACGCACCTTGGGATCGGCTCGTGACGCCTGGAATTCAGGGATTGCGTCGTCAAACAGCCCCGCCTGAAACAACCGCAAGGCATACTCGAATCGCATCCGATTGTCCGTGGGGTACTGCTTGACGCGCTCGCGGTACGCGCTGATCTCGAACTTGAGCAACTCGATCTGGAGCTTCTTCGCCTGATCGGTATCACCGCGCTCCTGCACTGCCCGCAGCGTCCGGCGCATCTGCTTGGCCCGAATGTCCTCGGCCCTCATTTTGTACCGAAAGTCACCGTAGGTCTTGTACTTGTCCACCAAGACCGAAATCGCTCGCCGTTCGTCCTTCTCGTCTTCCCTGCGGCAGAGCAGTCCGACCAGAGTCTCGACCTTGCCCGCGTTGTCCGGGTTGGATTCCAGGTCTGTCTCCGCGTTGGACAGCAGACGACGCAGGTCGGAATCGTCCTGCACCATGCGCTCTTGATCTTGCACCCCCTGCTGTTGCTCTGCGTTGCGCATACTCTCGGTGAACGTACCGGCTGATTCGTACTTGCCCTTGAGAATGGTCAGCTTGGTGCTCAAGTCACGCAGATCGTTCTCGATGTCCAGGTTCTTCGGATCCGCCTGCATCTGTTTGCGGAGCGCCTCCGCCGCGCCTTCGTAGAACTGAACGGCTAACGCAGCTTCACGTCGATCGCTCGCCCGGTCGCCAGCCTCCTCGTGGATCTCCCGCAGCAGCGCGAACCGCTTCGGGCTCAGCTTCTTCTCGCTCTCGATCGCGTTGCTGTAGAGCGGACCAACCCACAGAAGAGCCTCCTCGCACCGCAGCTTGTTCGCGTTCTTCAGTATCCCCTCCAAGTAGGAGATGTTTCGCGGATCGTGGGCCAATAGCCACTCCGCGTTCAACATCGCTTTCTTGGCGTCCTTCCCCGACATCGAGCGCTTCATCGTGTCCGCGATTCCAGGCCTCTTGCCCCCACGGATGTTCCGCTCGGACGCCGCCAGACGTAGCATCTGATGCCCCTCTTCCACAGCCTCCGGCCAAAACCCCAACCCGTCGATGTAGCACTGAATCGCGTAGTCCCAGTTCTTACCCTCAACCAACTCCCTAGCGCGCGCAAACCACTTGCGGGCCTTGGCTTTGTCCGCGTCGGTACAGACTAACCGGGCAGCCGCTTCCGCTGGCGTGAGTTGTTCCTTGCCCTTCTTATCCTTGGCCATACGGTCCTTCGTCGCCCCGCCGCGCGGGCGTTTCCAAAATCTTGGCTGTCGCTCGACCGGCTGTCATTGCGGCGGTCATGTATGGTCGCGTCCGGGGCACCGCCGCCAGCACCCAATCGATCTTAGTCTTTGTTCCACAAACCTTTACAAAAGCCACGAAACGCGTATCATACTCTATGGGACGCCTGTCCGGAAGGCAATTCTCCACCCCGAGCAGACTGGAGCGAATAGCTGGTGGATCTCCCCGCCCCAATCGACAAGCTCACCATCGTGCACTACCCCAGCCCGGTCCTGCGGCGGCGCTGCGCGCCGATCGAGACCTTCGATGACGAATTAGCTGCCGTCGCTCGGCAACTGGAAACCCTCTTCCACGAAGCTGCCGGCGTCGGCCTAGCTGCACCGCAGGTCGGCGTTCCCGTTCGATTGTTCGTGTGCAACCCCACCGGTGAGCCCGAAGACGGGCGGGTCTGGGTCAATCCCCGGTTATTCGACCTTGAAGGTTCCGTCGACGCGGAAGAAGGATGCCTCTCCATCCCCGGCGTCACCGTCCCCAAACGTCGCGCCCAGCACGCCGTCATCGAGGGATTTGACCTCGCCGGGAATCGAGTCCGCGCCGAAGCCGATGATTTGCTCGCCCGAATCTGGCAACACGAGGTCGATCATCTCGACGGCGTCCTGGTCATCGACGGCATGGCCGATGCGGCTGAACTCGCCAACCGGAAAACCCTCAAACAGCTCGAAGCCGACTACGCCGCAGCCAACCACCGCCGCGGCAAGACGTCCCGACGATAGGGTACGTGCGATGCGTGTTGTCTTCATCGGAGCCGGCGCGTTCGGAGTGGAAACGCTCGACGCCCTCATCCACGCCGGCATCGAGATTCCCCTGGTCATCACCCAACCCGACCGCAAGAGTGGACGCGGGCGACGCCTCACGCCGGCACCGATCAACATCGCAGCCACGGAACGAAACCTACACGTTCTCACCGCCCCCGACATCAACTCGCCGGAGATGATCGAACAGGCTGCCGCGTGCGCGGCCGACGTGGGCGTCGTGATCGACTTCGGCCAGAAAGTTCGCTTGACATTCCGGGATGTCTTCCGCGGTGGGTGCGTTAATCTCCATGCCTCCCTCCTGCCGTGCTTCCGTGGGGCTGCTCCTTACCAGTGGGCATTGATTCGCGGCGCGACCGACACCGGCGTGACCGTGTTCAGGCTGGTCGATCGCATGGACGCCGGGAACATCCTCACGCGCATCGAAACGCCGATCGGAAAAACCGAAACCGCCGGCGAACTCCACAACCGCCTCGCGAAGCTAGGCCCCCGCGCCGTGCTCGACGCTTTGAAGCTCTTCGAGGGCGGTAACACCCCCGATGGCCAACCCCAGGATGACCGCAAAGCCACGACCGCGCCCAAGCTCGAAAAGGCGGACGGTCTCCTCGTGTTCGCGGCGCCCGCTGACGCGATCGTTCGCCGCATCCTCGGCCTGTGGCCATGGCCCGGCGGCCGCTGCCGGTACGTTGCCGCCGACGGTTCGCGCGACGAGACTGTTACCCTCGCTCGTGCCCGGGTCGTCCAGACCCGTCCGACCCCTGCCCCCTCGGGCACGCTCGGTCCCAACCTCCAGGTCGCCGCCCCTGACGGCGCCTTCGAGATTCTCGAAATCAAACCTCAGTCCGGCCGCCTCATGCCCTGGCCCGCGTTCGTCAACGGCCGCCACGTCCGCCCCGGCGACCGCCTTCTTTCCGTCCGCGACTAGCATCACGCGCCAGCTCAGTGTGTCGGACCGGTGCCGATGCAGAACAGGTGTTTCTCGCCGCGAATGAAGATGCAACCATTGGCGATCGCCGGAGACGCCCCTGAACTCTCGTTGATCGAGTTTCTGGCGACGATCTCGAATTCCCGCGCGGCACGGACCACCGTTACGTCGCCGTCGTCCCCCGGGTAGTAGACCTTGTCATCGCCCGCGACCGGTGAGCCGCTATAGTGTCCGTCGAGCCGCGCCTTCCACTGAAACTCGCCCGTCTCAGCCTCCACGCACGACGCGATTCCCTCATCCGTCACCCAAAACAAGAGTCCTTTGTACAGAACAGGCGAGGATACTTGGGCGATTCGCTTGCTCAACATCCAGGCAACGTGCGTTTCCGTCACATTCCCCGAACCGCCGAGGCGGATCGCCACTGCCCCGCGCGGTCCGTGCGTCCCCCCAAGGACGTAGGCACGATCCTCGTCCGCGACAATGCTCGGGACGATTTGTTGCATGGGCACATCGCACTCCCACATCAGCCGGCCGCTATCCGGGGCGTACGCCACGGCGTGCCCCCATGTGGCGAATAAGACGGCGGGCGGATCGGCACGTCGTGCGAGCACAGGTGAGCCATAGGAGTCGTGCGCCGATGGAGGAACTGCTTGCCACAGTAATTCGCCCGTATCAATGCGACGCGCGGTGACGTGGGAATGTCGCGCATAGGCTCTGCTCACCGCATCCTCCGACTTCCCGGTCCATTCGGCCATAAACGCATCGATGACACGGTCCCCGTAGATCAGTGGCGACGCCGCAGCGCCATACCGGGAGAACTCGTGGAACTGTGGCTCCGATGCGCGCCAGAGAACCGTGCCGTTGAAGTCCAGGCACGCCATGCCCGGACCGAAGTGTGCGATCACATGCTCACCGTCAGTCGCCGGTGTGGGTGTCGCGAAGGAATTCGTCCAGTAGGTTGCCTCGGGCCTGGCGCGCAGAACCTCAGATCGCCACTGAACTGCCCCCGTGTCGATATCGAAACAGCTCACCCCCCTCTGGACCTCCGCCTCCGGTTTAAAGTAGTGGATTCGTGCGACGACGAGGATCCCCGACGCTGCGACGCCAAGCGGTCCGACAAGGCGCCATCGCGAAACGCGCCACTGTTCTCGAACAGTGGGTTTGTCACAGTCGCCGAGAGCACGCGGCGACAGGCCAGCCCTTTGACGAACCAGCAGGAACATCACGATCAAGTATATCGCCGCCACCGTCAGTGGGATACTCAATGCGAGCAACTCAGCCAAGTCCATACGACCCCCGAACACGCCAATGGGGTTGAGCACGTGGAGCAGTGTTGCGGAGGTCAGCAGCAGTCCGGCAGCCGTTGGGCGACACACGGAGCGTACTTCCACGAATCCGACAATGGTCAGGACGCCGAGGATGCCGATCCAGCGAGCGATCAGCCAGACTTCAGTCTGTTCGATTATCGACTCACGTGCGATCCACCCCAGACTAATGCTTACGGCGAACAGTAACGACACGACCAACATCGCCAGTCGATCCACGCGCGCGATGCGCACGCACTGTCGCCCCGGCGAATTGCCGCCCGGGCGGATTTGTTGGCGAAGTGGCTCGATAAACACCGCGGCGACGCCGACCAGGATCGCCAGCGCACACCCGGTCAACGCAACAGCCCATTCCGATACGATGTTGCGCACCCCGTCCACTGCCCACGTGACGAACACCCGGTCGCCCCAGACGATGGGTGATGAAATGCCTTGCCCTTCCAGTCGCGTTTTCCACCGGACGTTGTGATGCGGGCTCCACTCCGTCGGAAGTCCCGTCTCGGCTGACACGCCACTCCCGTCTCCCCGCCAGGCGGGCCAATTGTCAGCACAAGCGCGCTCACTGACGAAGCCAATAACCAACAACGCTAGGCAAAGGTAGTCGAGCTTTCTGTTCATTGGCGTGGCGTCAGTGGGACCGTCGAAATCGCATTCCAGTCCGGCGACTCCATGCTTCGGCTCGCATGACGCGAGGCACTTAGCACTACAGCGCAATGTCGCACTTCACCCAGGTCTGCGGGGAGCGGCGCGCTGCGTTTCGGGCCGGAGAACACGGATGTCCGCTCCCTGACGGTCGCGGCTCTGTTGACTTTGCGCTGTACTGCTAGTGGAGGACCTACCTCCCCACAAACCGTGCCGCCGCCCAGTCCACGTGATCGCCAGTGTTGCCGTCCGACGCCGCCTCAGCATGAAGCGTCACGAACTTGGCACCGTTCAGCGGCACGCTGATTGACACCGGCGTACTTGTGCCGGTCAACTGCTCGCTCTCAAACGCGACGTCTTCTTCGAGCAGGACGGAAACGACCACGCTGCCCCCGCCGTTGGTGTAGCGGCTGACGCCCGCCGTGGATTCAAATGTCTCGAAACCGTCGGGAACCGCGTACACCAGAGTTGACGGAGCGTGCGTCCCCAAGCCGCGCACGTAATAGGCGTCCCCCAGGTGTAGCACCCCGCCGGAGGCCGATCGATCCAGCCGCAGCGTGCCCCATCCCTGGTCAGCCCGCACTGGCGATAGCGTACTCAGATAACGCACCGACTCATCGCCGGGCAGTGGCTTCGCATCGGTCGCGAGGTGCCCGACGTAGGCTGCGCCGCCGACGAAAACCGCAGCCGAGGTCCATGTAGCCCGCCGGAACCAGCGAATCAGCGCCGAAGCACCGGCCGCGGGACCTGCGTCGTCGTGAAGCATCGGGAGGGGTTGCACTTCACCCTCGCGCGCCCACCGCAGCACAAACGGTGCGATCAGCATCCCCGCAAACAGCACGGTGATCATCCCCGCGACGACGTTGGCCATTCCGTGTACAGACAACGCAGCCGTCATATTCAGCAGCAGGAGTGCGGACAGCAGAAAGAACGCGCGCTCCTTCCACACGTCCGTCACCGCCCAGAACGCCATCACCGCGATCGCCGGCAGAGCATAACGTTCGTGCATCTCCGTCGGGACCAGGAAGAAGGCTATGAACAACAGACCGGCGGCGCCGCTTCGAGCCACCGCGCCGGGGCGATAGGAATACAGCGTGAGGATGAGGGCCACGGAAATCGTGTACGCCACTAGGGATAGTCGCCGCTGGGTCAACATGAGCAGCGGTGAGTCGTTCTCGGGGAAGCCCGCCCGCCCGTCCGCGACGATCTGAGTGATGACCCGCGGCAGGGTGACGTCATACGCATTCGGATCGTCCGCGAATTGCCATATATTGTACGCCCCCTTGGCGAGATTAGGGAACTGTCCGATTACACCCACATACGATCGGTACAACACATCGTCCAGAACACCCTTCATGGCGAACGGAAGGCACACGAACGCGACACCCACCGTCGCGCCCACAAGCAGCCTGCCCACGCCTCGCCACCGCAAATACCGGTAACACTCGAACACCACGAGCGGAACACACGCCACACTTTGAAACTTCTGCAGTACTGCCAACCCGACAGCGAAGCCCGCCAGACCCCACCGGCAACGGTTCAAGAAGATCAGGCTCAGCAGAACGAGCGCGGCGTGGATCGAGTCGATTTGACCCCAGTAGGCTGAGTCGTAGAGGGGCAGTGGGTTGAGAAGGTAGATCGACGCCGCACCGACCGCACGCCAGCCGCCCAATAATCGCCGCCCCTCCACGTACAGCAGTAAGCCAATGGCGATATCCGCCAGGCAAGCGGGGATTTTCAGACAGGGGTACAACACCGCGTCGGAAGCGAGCGCGCCCTCGAAGAACGACATCACCTGACCGACACACCAGAAGATCAGCATGGCCAGGGGCGGATAGTCGCTGTCCGGCCCCGTTACAAAGAATTGATTCTCTCGCACGAACCCCCGTTTGCGCGAGCGGTTGAGCGTTTTTTGTGGCGTGAGGTGGAGGCGTGAGGTGGAGCGTAGGCGGCGTGAAGGGCGTGGGGCGGTTGTTCGTCGCTCAGAGGGGCTCGGAAGACCGTC
>JAJDDS010000313.1 GCA_029260195.1 Phycisphaerae bacterium | reverse complement strand
GAGCAGATCGGCGCTGCGGTCCTGAATCTCGCGGCGCACGCGATCGGTTTTCTCGGTGTCTTTCTCGGGGTCGAACAGCGACAGCACGCTCTCGGGCAATTCGCGCGCGGGGCTGGTCACCTTCCAGCCACCGTCCGGCGTGGACTCGACCAGAACCACGGTCACATTGGGCAGTTCGATCTTGGCGCGTCGGGCGGAGTCCGTGAACCCCGACGGCGCGCAGACGCCGATCACATGCTCGACCGTCGGATCGACCACGAGTTTGCGCACGTGGTCCTGCAACTCGGGCAGATCGATCGGCTGCGGGTCACCGCTTCCGTCGGTCACCAGGCCTTCCAGCGGGCAGAGTACCGACGCGACGGCGACGCCCGTGCGCTTCTTGCTGAACAGGAACCTCCGCCGGTACCCGTGTAACACGATGCGGCGGTTGTGGGGCAGTTCCTTGAGCTTCTCGCGGTCGTACACGCGATGTTCAGCCATCAGCGCCCGCAACGAATCCGAATCGTCGAATCGCGCGGTCTGCCAGATGGAGCCCGCAAGTTGCTTACCCTTGGCGGCTTCGAGATTGGCCTCGACGCCGGACAGGTAGGCTGACTCCGCCTTGAGCATTTTCGTCGCGTGTTCGTTCATCCGTTACAGCCGCCGACCACACTGAGCGCAGAAACGAGCGCTCGAAACGTTTACCTTCGCACAGTCTCGCGCCGGACACACGCGAGTATCCACCCGCCGCCCCCACTCACCTGCGGGCAGCGACCCGGTCCTCCGCCGGGACATCGCCTTCAAGGCTGCGATGATGAACCACAACGCGCCGAAGAAAAAGCCGGCAAACAGCAGTCCAGCCAGCAACACGGCGAACAGTCCGAAGTTGATCATCACCGCCCACCTCCCGCTCCTAGCCCACTTTCACGCGCAAGTCGTTTCCACAGAAGATGCAGAACCGGTCGACGGCGTTCACGAAAGCGTCACAGGCTTGACACCGGGGCACACTGGGGACGATCTGGAAACCGCAATGCACGCAGAACTGATCATCGCGCTGCACGTCGCGGCGGCAGGACGGGCAACTCGGCCCGTCGTCGGTGCGGACCCGCTTGGCGAACGGTATGGCGGACCCGGACAGCGCGTGGAGCATCTCCGAAGCGCAGGTGTAGCGGTGCTCCCAGCGGACGTAGCACTTGCGAAACACCTCGTCGAGCGACGCGGGGACGTCCGAGCGAAGCCCGCTGGGGAACTCAGCCCCATGGGGGCGCTGGCCGGTCAGCATCTCGAACAGCACAATTCCGCAGGAGTAGAGGTCGGCTCGGGCGTCGGTCTCGCTGCCTTCCTTCTGCTCGGGGGCCATGTAGGCCAGTGTACCGGAGATACTCTTGCCCCGTTCGGTGAGCATGCTACCCGACTGCATGATCGAGTGCGTGGTCACCCCGCCGACGCTGCCCAAACCGAAGTCCGCCACCTTGACGCACTGTTCGGTCAGTGGTTCCGGATCGCCGACGCGCCGGGTGAGCAGGATGTTGGCTGGCTTGACGTCTCGGTGGATCACGCCAGCCTCGTGGGCGACTTCGAGCGCCCGGAGCATCCCGCACATGACGGCTTGGGCATCCTGGATCGGGAGGCCCTTGGGATGGGCGTCGATGAAGGCCCGCAGGGAATCCCCCGCGACGAGCTCCATGATCAGATAGGGCGGGTCGCCGTAGGGGTCGAGGTCGATGGCGCGAACGATATTCGGATGCCGCAGACCGTGAATGACCACGCCTTCGCGACGGAGGTTCTGAACGTAGTCGGCGTCCGTCGGAACCTTGATGGCGACGAGGTCGTCGAACATGTGGTGCTTGGCGCGCCACACCTGTCCGAAGCTACCAGTGCCTATGGGCACTTCGAGCAGGTAGTTGCTGACTCGATCTCCGGGTTGAGGCGCGGACATGGCGATGACCTCGAGCGAACGCCAGTGGGGATTACAGAGACTCTTCCATTCGGGTTGCCAGGAAGTCGCAAACCAGGAAATTATAGACGCCCGCAGTCAGGAATCCAAGCAGCACCACGACCCACGTCAGCGTCCCCTGAATGCTCCAATCCGCCAGCCAGAACGCAACCAACGCGTCGACGAGCAGGTACCCGACCAGCATGGCCGTGGCGGCGGCGTTCGATTCAAGCTCGATGACCTTGGCCGGGATGAAAAACATCGCCCAGGGAAAAACGGCTGCGAATCCGAGCCATGCGAGGACGCCTTTGAGATTCTCCCACAAGGCCCGCAGCACCTCGGGGTGATTCCAGAACCAGATCAGCGACGCACCGGTGCCGACGATGAGGATGGCTGTCAGCACCTTGCCGCCCACGAACTTTCCCAACGACGCCCATATCATGGCTCAATACCCTCACGTATCCTCACACCCACCATTGTACCGCGTGCCGACCACCACGGCGATTATAAACCACACCGACGGAATCTAACCGGCCAAAACCGGGCACCGGAATCCGCGTACTGACCTTGTCCGATTGTGTATTCGTGCCCAGCGGGGTGTTTATTGCGGAACCGGCCCGCCCATAACGACACGTCCCTTGCCCAAGCCCTTGGCTTCGTAGAGCGCCATGTCGGCTGCGCGAAGCAGTCGCTCATGGTTGTCGGCGGAGACTTCGGACAGGCACGCGATACCGATGCTCAGGCTGGCGTTCAGATGTGGCAGTTTCTCGGCGAGTTCCTTGGAGAATCGCGCGAGGATGCGGTCCGCCAGGATCTCGGCGTGTTCGCAGTTCGTTTGCGGGAGCAGGACGACGAACTCGTCTCCGCCGAAACGAGCGGCGACATCCGCGGAGCGCAACTGGCTTTCGATCGTCCGCGAAGTCAGCACTAGCAATTCGTCACCCGTCTGGTGGCCAAACGTGTCGTTCACCGACTTGAAGTCGTCCATGTCGAGCATGAGCAGGGACAGGTCGGTTCCGTAGCGCTTGGCTTCGGCAAATCGGCGGACAAGGTCTTCGCTGATATGCCTCCGATTGTACAACCCGGTCAGCGGCTCGCGCGAGGCGAGTTCGCGAAGCTGAGCGGTGCGTTCGGTCACACGACGTTCGAGCCCGGCGTTGAGCGTGACGATCTGCTCGTGTTTGCGCTCGACCTCGTCGGCCATCGAGTTGATATCTCGCGCCAGGAATCCGATTTCGTCCGACCGACGGACGGCGCATCGGGCGCGAAGATCGCCATCCGAGAACATCCGCGCCACGCGGGACATCTCATCGAGCGGCGCGACTGTTCGGCGAACCAGCAGAAACCCAAGAGGTATCGTTGCCAAAACAATGGCGACGCCGATTCCGACTACAAGATCCGCTGACGCGTCAAAATCAGCCACCGTCGCGGCACGGTTGAGGCCAACATGAACGTAACCCAGAAGCTCCGTTCGGCCGGAAAGGTCGGACGAATCGGCAACCGCTTGGTCGATGGGGTACGAGACACGGAAGTAGCGGGTCCTGTCGTCCGAAAACACGTCCTCGACGGGCGATCCGATGATCGACGCGGGGGCCTTCGTGTCGACCATCGCCGCGCCGACGCGATCATCCGTGCGGTCGACAGCCACGAGTACATTCCCGACGACATCGGTGATGTAGACGAAACAGAGCGAATCCCTGGCAACGAATCCGTCTATGACTGGCTGCAAGTCCGCCGGGGCGCCGTTGGCGACGGCGGCGGCGGCGAACTTGGCGACCATCATCGCATCATGCTGAACACGTTCGCGGTCGAGCCGACGGGCCAAGAACCATGCCTGCCGCACCGCCAGACCCGTGGACGTGAGCGCCACAAGAACCATGAGTGCGACGATGAGCACCGTCGTCTTGCATTGCAACCCTAGCAGGACCGCCGCCAGGCGCGACCTCAGCGGTCCGCGATCACGATCGTCGGGCGCGTCGACCGCCACGAACCGGTTGATGCTTCCTACTTGTATCTTCTCGTCCATGGGGCGCCCCCGCGTCCGTCGACGCGGAACGGCAGGCCTGATCGGGTCACGCCCGCCGCCTACGTCCGGTATTCACAGCCCAGACGCTGATCTCATCGGCAGGGGCGCGACCGGACTCAACGACCGTGCCCGATTGACGCGCACTTTGCCTCCGCAAGGGGCGCAAGGCGCAGCTACTGAGGAGATTATCGGACGATGGGGCAGTTCTTATGCTTCTCGTGGAGTGTCGGACGGCTGGGAAACCTCGACATCGCGTGCGGTCACCTCGAAATCGGTCGAGATTCCCGCCCGCGACCGCAGGGTGGCCAAATTGTCGCGTACTTCGGTGGCCATGCGCGAGTTTGGGAATTCCTCAATGATCTGAAGACCCGCCGCCAACGCATCGCTCCAGCGCTTCTCCTTGACCGCGAACTGGAACTGCATCCCCAGTTGCAGGAGACGTTCCTTGAACACCTCGCGCGCGGACGCTTCCATCGCGCGCGACTCCGGACGGGTCAGGTACGGGTCAAGCTCCTTAACGATTTCGAGACATCGCTCGATGTCGTTGCGCTCCGCCGCTTCGTTCCAGGCGGACATCAATTCCTGCTTGTAGAGCGACCGCTTGTGCTCGAGCGCACCCCGAAGTTCCTTGACGCGTTGCTCCTCGGGCATCAATTTCCCGAGACGCTCGATCTCTACCTGCGCGCGGGACCAGTTGCGCTCCTCAAGCAGACCGTGGATGTGCGTGATCGCCTGCCGCAGTTTGTCCCGAAACGCGTCGGTGCACGCGTCGCGAATCTCGGCCCGCAACGACTCCGCCTCCTCGCGATACCCCAGCCGGCGCTCCAACTCGTCTATCAAGTGGAAGGCGGACTCGAAATCCTCCCGGCGGACCTCTTCGAAAATCGCGCCGCGCACTGCGTCGCGTT
>JAJDDS010000312.1 GCA_029260195.1 Phycisphaerae bacterium | reverse complement strand
GCCCTCGACATCGACGACGAGCCGCTCGTCTTCTACGTCGACGCCTGGGGGCAGGCGATCGAGTACTTCGCGATACACGACAATACGCAACCGCCCGCGACCTGGGACGCAGCCAACAGTTATCGACGAGACACCTCCGCGTTCGCGGTCGGCGCCAACCGCGGCAAGCCGCTGCTGCTGTCTTACGGCGCGGACGGTGTGGATCAATGGGGCTATCACGCGACACACGCAACCTCCCCCGGGGATGACTCGCCTTTTGTCGAAGACTACGCCGGGGAAGACAACACGACAGATGGTGTGATTGATAATGCACTCAACGACGACACCGTCTATCTGGACGACTCCGTCCGCGACCGGCTGCGGGCGGGCGAGGCCGATTGATCGATGCGACCGAAAACACCGACAACTCGACGGTTCACCCAACACTGTTCGGCACGGGGATTGCAGCAGGAGGAGATGCCGAGCGTTCCGTGCCCCGTAGGGGCAACTGATAGTAGCCCAGCGATTCATCGCTGGGGTTCTCGGGCGTCGAGCAACCGGAGTCTCGTAGGGACGGATGAAGGCGGGATCGCGCCTCAGTCGTCCCTACGGGACTCGATTCCACCGTCCCGTCATATTCCCAGCGATAAATCGCTGGGCTATTCTCAGACCGTCCCTCCGGGACTGCGCGAAAGGCCGTTCCCGTGCCGAGCGTCAGCGGGGTTCACACTGGTCGAACTCGTCGTCGTGGTCGGCATCATCGGCCTGCTGGCTGTCATGACGCTACCGGCCGTCTCGCGCATGTGGGAGGATAGCCGGCGCGCGGACACCGACAACAAGCTCCGCGGGCTCCTCATGTCCGCCCGATCCCGAGCGCTCAACACCACCCCCCACGGCCTGTTCTTCTACCTCGAAAACGACGTGCAGAAGGCGGTCTTCATCGAGGCTGACCCGGCGGATCCGACGTCTCAAGACGACGAGGCGGGGGGCGTCACCATCCAGGATACGAACGATCGCTTCCGGGTCGTAATGGACGCCAAGGTCTACGAGTTCCCCGCTCCGTTCCGCGTGATGCCTCGGGAAGTGTTGGATCAAACGGCTCCGCCGGCGTACGACTGGTCCGACGCGGAACTGACCAACAACGACTACACGGTACTGACCACGGACGCCCCGCCCAACGGCGCCCACAACCACCGCAACTTCTTCACCGTGCTCTTCTCGAAGTCCGGCGGGCTGGTGATGAGGAACGTCGTTTTGATTCACGACGGCCCCGCAACGGCGGTGATCGGCGAGATCACCGGACTCGCCGTGAAAAACCTGACCGATTACCAAGTCAATACGGACGCGTCGGCGCCGCCCGCCAGTCAGTTTCCGTCCGGTGCGACGCTGCCGGGGATGGTGTACACGACCGTCGGGAGCACTGACGTCGCCATTAACTTCCCCAGCGTGGACGGGTTTCTGATCTACGACGATGCCGTGTTCGCCGACTTTTTGGACGCCGGTTCCGGGGCCCGAGACTACCTGATCCGCGACGCTCAGCCGATCTACATCAGCCGGCAGACCGGAGCAACGGTGCGGGGACCACGGGGAGAAAGCGAGCCGCCGCCACCGTGACGACGCTGCCGCGGCGAGTGGATGTCATGGGCGTGCGTAGGAGTTGGCGACGTTGGCGCCGACGATGATGTTTGAGAAGGCGCTTGACAAGCGCCGCGCCTTATCAGAGCCGCGACCGTAAGGGAGCGGATTCGTCGAACCTGTTCCGAGAGGTCAGACGGTTGAGATTGCGACGGATGACAACCCGGTTTGCTGCCCCACGCAGCCCGCGTCGCGGGTTCTCGATGGCCGAGTTGATGATCGCCATCGTGATCCTCGGCCTGGGCCTGCTCATGGTGGCCACCATGTTCCCCGTCGCCTGGACCCGCGCCAGAGACTTGGCTGAATTCACCAACCAAACCACCGCCACAGAAGCCGCACAAACAACCGTCGACATGCTCTGCAACGTGTGGGACGGAACTCCGGCGCCGGATGCCGCAACGAGCTTCTTGGGCGACTTGGCGGGCGCCGCGCCCGCCGACGGACAAGTACACGTCCTGCACATGGACAACGCGTTCCGGATCCCCAATGCCGGCGGCGCAGTCATCTGGCCGGAGGGCCAGTTGGATGATGGCGCACTAGATTCGGCGGCGGCGCTGTTCATCGCGATCGACCCCACGTTGATCAACTGGCAGGGTGTACTACAGCCCCTCCCAACATCACAAGTCGCGTTCCATGAACGACTGATCCCTCCGCTAGGACCCCTACCGGGAGTTACCGGACCACTGGATGCCCAATGGAACCAGCAGCTCGCCAGCCGCCGCTTCGCGTGGGCCGTGCTCTACAAACTTGATGCCCCCACGCCAGCGGCTGCCGACGACCAGCGATCGATTACGATGTTCTTCGTGACGCTTCGTCGAACGCAATCGACGCACCGATTCGCCCGGCAGGACGATCAAGGCGCTGTGCCTCCGCTGCCTCCGCAGCCTTTCCTTTGGACCAACGCGCCCCAATCGCTCGCCCCTGCGAACGACATGATCTTCCCCGTCCCTTGGTTGGTGAATCTTCAAGTGAACGGTGATTGGACAAACGTGCCTCCCGGTTCGACTGGTATTCCATCCGAAGCGATCGCCAATCCTGGCGGTGCTGCGGCCGGACGTCTCATCAGCCACATGCTGCAAACCGAGTCGATGCTCATCGATCGGCTTTCCGGAGCCGTCTACACCGTGAAGAGCCGCCGCTCCACCGGCAGCGGCAACAACTTCGACGACGAAGCCACCGTCACGCTCGATCGCGAGATCGTCGTCGCGGACGTCGACGACGGGTCCAATGGCGGAACCGCAGGCAGCGGTGCGGTGGAACCGAATACTGAAGACCTCCGCGATTTCTGGGTCTTCCCGCCGCCGGCCTCGCGAGGTCCGGGTGAGGACGACAATTTCCCGATTTTCGAGGGCAAGCAGCCCGTGGTCGGCATCGAGACCCGGCAGATGATCTTCCGGCCGTAGGCCGACTGATAACTGACAACTGAGAACTGACAACCTCGCCCCCCTCTGGACCGACACCTAGCCGTCCCCCATACTGTCTAACGTGATGCAAACGAACGAGTTACATCCTTCTCGCGGACCCCGTTTATCGGGCCTGGAGCGGCGTTTTCAGGCTGCCAGAGGCGGTTTTTCGCTGATCGAGCTGGTCGTCGCCATCGGCATCCTGGTGCTCATGATGGCGCTGGCGGGTCAGGTTTTCACCATCGCCATCGACTCGACCGGCCAAGCCAACTCCCTGATCGAGGTGAACCAATCCATCCGCCTGCTGGAGGCGACGTTGCGGGAGGACCTGCGGAACATCGATCCCGCGAGTTCGATGATGGTCATCTCCGCCAACCCGATCGCAGCCTACTGGACGGCCGAGGAGAAGGAACGCGACTTCGACAAGGATCCGACCAACGGCTACGTGCACGAACCCGACTCCGAACGGGAGGACGTGCTGGCGGACGGGAATCCCGCGCCTCCGCACGACTTGGAACATCCACGAGCCGACGTACTGATGTTCTTCACCAGCCGCCCGACGACGAGCACAATTTATCCGTCGATCGAGTCGAACCTGGCGCAGGTGGTATACGGCCACGCCGAACTCGGGGAGCTGAACAGCCTCGGCGTTTGGGCGACCGTCCCCGCCGCGTTTTTGCCTCCGTATCCGAACGGTCTCTACTTCGAGCCGCCCGCTGAGACTTGGCATCTCGCGCGACGGAGCATTGTCCTGGTTGACGCCCACGAGGATTCGCTCGATCCGGCGTTTGCTCCTGGCGTGGACGATCTGCCGAATGCGACGCCCGACGAAGGAGCGAACGGGCCGTTCCAACTAAGCGATGGCATCTTCGATGTCATAGTACAGGATGAGTTGACAACAGGAACGTTGTTCTTCGATGTCAATGTTGTCGCCGGCGCCCCGGCCTTCCCACTACTCCAGCGTTGGGCTCGGCGCAGCCGCATGGATTTGACGCCTCCGCCGCTCCATGCGAGTCGCCTGGGACATTACTTCATTCCGAAGTGCGCCTCGTTCAAGGTGGAGTGGGGATTCTCCCATCCGGGCGTCGTGGGCGAAGTCGTCTGGGTCGATCCCGCAGATATCGCGGGTTCTGTCCTTACTCAATTCGCGAATGCCGTTCCCCCAGTTGTTGCTCCCGATCCGGTGTTCAACGAATTCGCGCCGCCCGTTGGAGTCGGGCGCTTCGATCCGACTGATGCGGCAACACCTGATTGGAGCATAGGGACGACGCACATGTTCTTGTCGCATGATTTCATTCCAGGCGGCAATCCGGACAATCTCGATCCGTTCTTTCCGAGAGTGTTGCGGATTACGGTGGATATCAACGATCGGGCGGGGAAGTTCGCGAAGCCGTTTCGGCATGTGATGATTATTCCGGTGGGCAATTGATGCATGATGCAAGGGGCTGGCGTTCGGCGGCGTGATAGTGGACTAAGAACACGGACGGAAGTGAGCAGGTATTCAATGTGTAGGGGTTATACACAACACGATTCCAACCGCCGACGCCCGAGCGGTTCGACACGGCGCCGCGATCGTAAGGGAGCGGTACTCGCGGTCTCGTCGGTCTCGTCGGTCTCACCGGTCTTGTCGGTCCCGGCGGACTCCCCTTGCTTCAGGCTCCCGCCTTGGTCGCCTTCAGGGTCGGGGCTCTGCTCGGGCGCATCGCGTACGCGACGTAACCGCCGGGGGACGGTGCTGGTGCTGGTGATCGCCATGCTGTCGATGCTGTTCATCGTCGGCGTGACGCTGTTGAACACGGTGACGTTCGAGACCCAGTCCATCGCCGGAGCGCGAACCGCCCGAATCCAATCGGCTGTGGTCGACAATCTAAGTCGCGAGGTTCGTTCCGCCCTCCGCGCCGCCTTCCTCGGCGACGACGGTAAGCCTTTCAACCGCGACAGCGAATCCGCAGGCTCCCTGAGCCCGATCGGGGACGACCTCTACGGTGAACTCCCCGGCGTGCATCCGCTGGTGGCGTCGCTCGAGCCGCACGATCCATCCAATGGCGGGCCGGCGCCGACGTGGTATTTCTACACTGCTACCGATCTGGAATTGACAATTGCCAACCCACCCACGCCGCTGAATACCGCGGTGAACGACGGTGCGACCTCCCCGCCAGGTGGCGAGTCCGGCATAAACCTCGTCATCGTCGACGCGGAGCTTGGAACGAACGGGAGCGCACATCCCCTGTTGCCGATCGATGCGACATCGGGCAACTGGAATGAACTGAATGATGGAAGTTCGTTCCTTGATATCACGACTCTGACTAGTCCGAGTGGAGAACTTGAGCTCTATCGCCGCGACGCGGACGGGGACGGGGTATGGGACAGCTACGAGTACCTTCTGTCGCCGGATCGGTATCCGCCGTCCGTGCGCGGTGCGATGGCAGATGAGCTTCGGGCTGCCGACTTCGATGCATTGACCGACGGCGATCCCGACGCGCTCTATTACGCGCTGCGGGTGATTCCGCACGGGGCTATGGTCGACATGGGCAACGCACACGTGACGCTGCTGGATGCGGTACTGAACCATGCGTTTCCTCCTCTCAACGGAAACAACGAGACGGACAGGGTCACCGGCTCCTACATTCCCGAAGGCGAGGAGGTGCAGTTGCGTCGTCGATTTCTGCTTCCGCCGCCGCGGCTGCCGCTGTCCAATCTACAGGCCCATCCGCTCGCCAACGGCCAGATCCCCGAAACCCTCTACCGGGCGTTCGTTCCGGAAACCAACTGGCAGGAATTTATCGATACGGCCGGCAGCGGCATCGACCCGCGATGGTGGCCGATCGACACGGGCGCGAACGGCGATGACTTGGCCGCGATCTCGGCGACCGCGGATCCTGATAACCCGGGCTGGCTGAATTGGGTGGACCCGTTCGATACCAGTGGCACTGGCAAGTACGACTACCGCCACCTGATCACAACCGCGAGCCACGACGACAACCTGATGCGCATGGGCCGCGATCCGGCGTCGCCGAACGGCGACTGGATCGACGACATCGTAGTTACGGGCGGTCCAGCCGCGAACTTCGCCATCGATGATTGGCCGGTGGATCGGGGTGTGGCGCAGAATGACCCGACGAATATGGGACCGCTGAATGGACGGCTGAAAGTCAGCCTGCCCGGCTTGGTCGACACGATTATCGAGGACTACTTTGAGGCAAACGATCCTCTGACCATCAACTTCGCGCAATTGTTGGCACTGGGAAGTGGCAATCTGTACTACGATCGCTTCGTCCACACGATCCAGGACGGGTTCCGGCTTATGCTGCGAAATGCCGACATCAACGCAAACGGGGTCCCCGACGATACGAGTCCGGCTGAATACGCCCACGCCGCCGCCGCGCTAACCGCCAACCTCATTGACTTCGCCGACGCCGACGATGTCCCGACACAGGTATCGGAGCGCAATCCCGACGGAACGGCAACGGGCAATGACGTCTACGGCCTCGAGCGCCAGCCGTTCATCACCGAGGTGTACTACGATCCGGGTCCGCCGGTGGCGTACGCGGTGGAACTCTTCAACCCCTATCCGGCGGACGACGGCGGCGCGTTGGCAATGGGTGAGTATCGGCTGGTTACGGGCGTTGGCTCGTTCGATCTTCCCCCGTCGAATCTGGCCCCTGAAGCGTGGATTGTATTCCAGGGCGATGAGAACGTGCCTGGTTCGGACGCTGCCATCGCGGGGTTTTCATTCGCGGCGGGAGACACGGTGCAGCTGATCCGCGTCGTAAACACGGACGAAGTGATCGTCGACTCGATGGTCGCGCCACCCGACAGCCCAACGCCGGTGTCGATGGAACGGTATACTTCGGCAGCCCTCCCGTGGCTGGCGACGATCCCGACCGAGAACCAAGTTGCCGTGGAATCACTCGGCGCCCACTCGACGGCCGCGCCGCCGCCCGATCTTCGACCCGTCGAAATTCGTTTCGCCAATAGCGGCGACATGCGCACGGCGTTTCCCACGACCGGGTCACTTCTGCTGCTCTCGCGCTACGCGAATTCTACGACCGCACCGTTCAACGAGTCGCTCGTCAACGCTACGATGAATCCACCCGCCGAACATCGAATCGACAACGGCCGAATGCCCGTGTTCGACACATTGGCGGAGGGACTGGGCGCCCCCCCCGATCCCACTGATCCGTTCGCCTTGGCCATCCCCTGGGGTCAGTTGGTGTTCGATTACTTCACGGCGCTTCCGCTGGAGCATGAATACGATCCCAACGCCGCCACGCCGGAAGACTGGATTCCGACGGTGGATCAGGGCGGCGTTCGCGTGCATGGGCGCATCGACATCAACTCCGCGCCGTGGTCGGTGCTTGCCGGCTTACCTATGGTTCCGAGCGACGCGTTCAGCGCGTGGCCGGTGAGTCTCAGCGCGACGATCACGAATACCGCGTTGCTCAACCCGAACCCCACGCTGGCGACGCCGATCGGGGCGTCATTGGCTCAATCGATCGTGGCATACCGCGAAGCGCGTGCGATTGCCGACGGTGCGGGGAATACGGAGGACTTCGGCGTCGCGCGACTCAGGCTCGGCACTGGATTTCTGACGGTTGGAGAACTCGCCAACATCCACATCCCCCTCGGTGAGGGGGGCACGAGCAGCAACGCGGCAGCCTACAACATCGATTCCGGCGCGATCAATGATGCGGCCCTGGCCAATCAGGACTACGTCCGCGCCGTCGCGGTGCTGGTCGCGTTGGGGGACTGGGTCACGACGCGGTCGCACGTGTTCACGGTGTACGGAACGTTGCGCGGCGCGGGGCAGAAATCGGCTGTCGATCAGAAAGCCATCCGGTTCCAGGAGACGGTCGACCGGCTGCCGAGTCTGTTCACGAACCGCCTGCCCCGTCGGATCGGACCGCGTGTGGTCGGACCGTACGCGCAGGCGAGCGACAACTAACCCAGGGTTTCGCGCAGATGGCGTTGTTCAGAGCCCCGACCGTGAGGGAGGGGTGGGGAGCGGGCAGCGCGGTCCAAAGACCGCTCCCTGACGGTCGCAGCTCTGATGGTGCGTTCGCTCAACCTGCCCACTGTGCCGATACTGTAGCTCAGGTCGCGATCGTCGCGGCGGGGAAGGTCGTTCCCGAACAACCGTCGTGAGGCGTCCCGTCCGACCAGGGGGTCGGGCGACTCGCGTAGGGCGACTTTGCCCTGCGCTGCTATTCGACCACGGACAGCGGGACGGAGCCGTCCGATCGCGGGAGCGGGTCCGGCGGGAGTATGTTGACCGCGCCGGATGAGAGCTTGGCTTCGCCCCGTTCGACGCGATCCGCGAACGCCTCACACTCGTCGTACAAAGCGTCGAGCATCTCACCCTCAGCCACCGTGCGCTTCTGTTCACCCTGGACGTAGATGATCCCCTTCCCGCGCCCGGCGAACACCGCGACATCGGCGCCCTCAGCCTCACCCGGTCCATTGACGACGCACCCCATGACCGCCACTTTCACCGGGGTTTTGATCGAGGTCAGCTTTCGGCGGACGTCGGCGACGAGTTGGATCAGGTCGATCTCGATGCGGCCACACGTCGGACAGGCGATCAGTTCCGGTTCGACGCGGTTACGCAGTTTGAGCGAGCAGAGCAGCTCGTGCGCATCCTCGACTTCATAGACAGGGTCGGCGGCGTAGGAGATGCGGATGGTGTCGCCGATCCCCGAGGCGAGCAGCGTCCCCAGCGCGGCGATGGATCGAATGCGGCCGGTCTCGGGAGGTCCGGCGTGCGTCAATCCCAGGTGCAGCGGAAGGTCGAACCGCTTGGCTGCTGCACGGTAGGCGTCGATGACGACGACGGGGTCGATGCTCTTCAAGCTCAGGACCACATCGCCGAAATCGTTGTCGTCGAAGATGCGCAGGTAGTCCTCGAGGACGTGGATCATCAGGGCGATGAGCTGCTCGTGAGGATCTTCGGAGAGTGCGGCTTTTTGTGCGGCGCGACGATCCTTGTCGCTTCGCTCGACGACGCTCCCCTCGTTAACGCCGACGCGAATGGGGATGGCGCGTTCGCGGCATGCGGCGATCACGCGGTCGACCTGTTTGCGATCCTTGATGTTGCCGGGGTTGAGTCGGATCTTGTGGATTCCGTGCTCGATGGCTTCCATCGCGCGTTCAAAGTGAAAATGGACGTCGGCGACGATGGGCACGGGCGACTGTTCGAGGATGTGCGGGAGGGCATCGGTGTCGCGTTTTTGCGGGACAGCCACGCGGACGAGTTCGCACCCGGCATCGGCGAGTTTTCGGATTTCGGCGACAGTCTTGTCGATCTCGTAGGTGTACGTCCCGGTCATGGACTGAACGACGACGGGCGCATCGCCGCCGATTCGCACTCCGCCCACGTTGACTTGATGTGTTCTTCTTCGTCGGATCATGACACCGGTCCCGATGGCCGTCTTCCGCAATCCCCCTCGCCATCCGCCGCGAGTCGTACGCCACGTTTCGACGGCTGTCAAACCGCACGCGGCGCGTCGCTACGTCCGCGTGGCCACCACGCGCCGCCCGAGATGCACCCAGGTTGCGACGTCTATGGCTTCGGGACGGAGGCTGAGATCGAATTCGTCCTCGACCGTTCGGAGCGCGTCGTCGTCGAGCACGCGCGACAGATTGTACCGGAGCGTCTTGCGCCGGTGTGCGAACCCGCCATGCACCAACTCAGCGAACGCGCGCAGACCATCCGGGGTCTCGAACGGGTTTCGGTCAACGTCCAGTCGCAGCATGGCCGACTCGACCTTCGGTCGCGGCCAAAACACCGATGGGGGTAACACTGCCAGCCGCTTTACCCTGCACGTCGCATGGACGATGATGGTCAGGGGGCCGTAGTCTTTGGTGTGGTCCGACGCGCAAAAGCGATCGGCCAGCTCGCGCTGCACGGTGAAGCAGAAGCGCTCGAACGGGCAGTCATCGAGGAGCAACTCGATGAGCAGCGGAGTCGCGACGTTGTACGGCAGGTTGGCGACAAGCATCAGCCGACCGGGGACGTCGACGGCTGCACGACGGCACGCGTCGCAAACATCCGCACGGATCTCGTGTTTTCCAGTCAGCACGTCACCGTGCAGGAGCGTTACGTTGTCGCGATCGGAGAATCGGCGGTCGAGCAATTCGTGCAAAAGCGGGTCGATTTCGACGACGACGACGGCCGCCGCCGCCTCCGCGAGGTAATCGGTGACCGCTCCAGTACCCGCACCGACCTCGAGTACGGCGTCCTCCGGGGCGATCTCAGCCGCCGTCAGCAAGCGGCGGAGGAGGTTGCCGTCGATCAGGAAGTTCTGTCCCCAGCGGTGGCGCGGTCTGGCGCCCGCCTCAGCCAGCAAAGCCTGAACGTCGGTCTTGGTTTGGAATCTGAAGTCTATCACACCTTCTGGGGCAGTTTGCAGTGTCGCCGCGACCCGGAATATAAACCGCATCGTCGATTATAGTAGTCGATCCTCGGGCGTTCGCGTAGACTCGCTGATGTGGTCAACGGGTGATTTGCTTGGCGCCCAGGTGGTCCACGCCGGTGGGCGTGGGTTTGGATGGAGCTGACGGTTATGCGATCCCACGAAGTACTGCGTGAGGCGACCGAGAACGTCGGCGTCAAGTCCCTCGCAGCCGAGTTGAGGCTTTCCCCCGCACTGATCTACAAATGGTGCCAGCAATCAAGCCCGGACGATCGGGACGGGAGTGGTGCCCGCAACCCGCTGGACAGATTGGCGGACATCATCCGTGTGACCGGTGGGAAACAGGTGGTACACTGGCTTTGCCACGAAGCCGGCGGGTACTTCGTTCCCAACCCGGCCGTGAACGACATTCCCCCGCGAATCGAGATGCTCGGCGAGACGCAGAAGCTAGTCAACGAGTTCGGCCAACTGCTGCTGACTGTGACCCGATCGATCGAAGACGACGGTTTCATCGAAGGGAGCGAGGCGGACCACATTCGCCAGTCGTGGGAGCGTCTGAAGGCGTCGGCGGAGTCGTTCACCGTGGCGTGTGAGTTGGGCAACTACGCGCCGGAAGAGGATGCCGGGTCATAGATTCTCCTCCGGACGCTTCTCGATTTCGAACCCGTCGAGCAGTTCCTCGGGTGTGCATCGCTCACCGTTCAACACCGTCACGGATCCCGAGAGTTGGTTGACCGCGACCAACTGGGTCACGTTCTTGATCTTGCGTTTCTCGATCGACACCGGGCCTTTGAGTTCCTTGCGGAATTGAGTTTCGCGGTCGCCGACGCGCACTATGACGTTCGTGTGGATCACGCCCGAGACTTTGACCGCCGCGTTTTCTTCAGGGTAGATCCCCGCGATCAACTCCTCTTTCCGCTTCTCAACGTCGGTGAGGCCGGAAGCCACTTCGTCGGCTTGGGCGATGAGCGCCTCGCTGCGCGCTTTCCGATCGCGGTCGATCTCACGCGAGCCGTCCAAGAGTGGCTGAATAAGATCCGTGATCTTCTGGACCGCATTGCGAGTACGTTCGATTCGCCGCTGGATCATGGCCAACTCGCGCACGAACTCGGGACGCACCCCCGCGACGATTCGGGTTGGGATATTGGCCTCGCTGCCAAGATTCTTGACCGCGACGAGTCTGCCGGCGTACAGACTTCCGCCGATGACCGCCGCGCACTCGGCGTCGAGCGTGCCCGAGACGCAGACGTGCGAGTTCATCAACTGCTTCCCCACTTTGATATCACCCAGGGCAACCAGATTGGCTTCGGACGCATGCTTGGTGATGATGTCGCCGCCAGCCATGACCACGCCGGCGTGCCTCCCGACGACCCCGCGGCGAACCACGACATCTCGGCCCGCGATCACCTTGGCTGCCTCGATCGACGCCCCGACGCTCATCGAACGCGCCGTCTTGACCTCAAACAACTCCGTGACCTTGCCCTTAATATGGACGTCCACGTGGGTGTCGATGTTCCCCGTGTCGAATCCGATGTCCCCCGGGATCTCGACGACCTCATCGATCTTCAAGATGTTCTGCAATACGGCGACTCGCCCCGCGACGCGCGAGATGATCTTGGTCGGATCCTCGGGATTGCGAGTCAGCGTCTCGTGCAGCTTGAGCTTCTTCGGAACGCCGTTGCCTTCGAGTTTTTCGCCGCGAACCGTAACGCCATGTCGCGCCGGCACGCCGGGCGCGATCGAGCCGATCAGTGCGTCCACCTCCACCGTGAGAATCGAGTTGAAGGTATAGAAGTCGACCGGAGCATCCTCCGCCCATTCCGCGGCTTCCGCGTGGTGCGATTCCGCCCAAACGAATGTCTCGTCCACGGCGTCTTCCGCGGAGCACCCGTTGGCGACGATGAACGGCTCGGTCGCCGCCTTCTTCTCCTCAACGATCCCGACGAATGCGTCGACCCGCTTAACCACCGCGTCATCGATCTCGACGCCCGCGGCGCGCAACGCCTCCAGAACCTCGTCGCCCGTCGCCCCGTCGGTGGACCGACGCAGCCTGACCGTCGCCGTCATCTCGTCGGCTGAAACGTCGACCAATAGCTGATCGCTCTTCGTAATCGCGTCAAGTGCCATGTCCGAACTGCCCACCGCCCTGCGTTACGGCAACCGCGGAACGAGAACCAGAGCGCACACCGCTCCGTAACCGCCCGACCCCTACGGATATCGTGCAGTGCGCGAATCATGTTCATCTGCAATCGGCCAGACGATGGGTGATCGGACCGAAATCAGCCAGGCGCCGCCCTTCGCGCAGGCTTGATTCTCGCACAACGCCCCATAACGCCAGGGTCTCACGCAAGAACGGGGCCGTACGATCTCAGCAAGGTGGCCGCCGGTCGTCGATACACAGATCGACGAGTTCCTCGATCTTGGCTGTCCCGGCGCACATGACTTTGTCCGCGCCGCCCCAGTAGATTTTCACCGTTCCGTCTTCCTCTGGCACCGCGGCGCATGTGAACACCACGTTGTGGACATACCCCGTCACTTCCCACGGATCCTCCGGCTGGAGAATCCAACGATCACACACACCCAGGATGTTCGCCGGGTCGCGCAGGTCGTGCAACGCGACCCCCAAACGATACACCGAACCATCCATCGTCGGAAAGACGCCGTGGTAAATATGGAGCCAACCCCGCTCCGTATGGATCGGCGGCGCACCCGGGCCGATCTTCATCTCGTCCCAGTGGTACTGCACCGGCTTCATCACCAGGCGCGAGCCCCCCCAGTGAATCAGGTCCGGCGAGTAGCTGATCCAGATCGCCCAGGGGCATATCTCGCTGTGAGGCCGGTCGAGGCGGACGTACATTCCGTCGATTCTCTCGGGGAAGATGACGACGTTGCGCATGTCCGCCTGCGTGATGAGTGATACGCGTTTGACCGTCACGAAATCGCGCGTCGTCGCCAGCCCGATTCTGACGCCATGCCGGGAATAGGCGCTGTAGGTGATGAGATAGTGGCCATCCAGGAAGGTGATCCGCGGATCCTCGACGCCGTAGGCTTCGTATTCACCGAACACCCCGTCGGGCTCCGGAACCATGAACGGCTCCGGACGCGCCGTGAAGGCGAACCCGTCGTCGCTGTCCGCGAGTCCGAGAATGCACCGTCCATTGTCGCGGTGGCTGCGGAACAGCATAACGTAGCGCCCTTGGTGTTTGACGACGGCTGCGTTGTGTACGGTCTCGACCGGATACGGGATGTCCGCCTTCGTGAGGATGGGGTTTCCGCTAAATCGCTCGACAATCGGTCTGCGTTGGGACACGGCGTTAGCTCCTTCGATCTTGTTCCTCGCACCGGTCATCACCGGACGAGCGCCGTAGATGCTATCGACCCGAACCACGACCGGGAACCAGCGGAACAGCCGGGGTGAGTCGACAGCTTCGAACCGTGGACCGCACGCCCTCCACCGACCACAGGCGGATGCGCAGGGATCGCCAAGGGGGAGCGCTCGTAGTGTTCGACAAGGGACAAATGCCATTTGTGGTGGCACCATGGAAAAACTCGCGGCTCAGCGGATTCCCGACACGCGCCAGGGCGTGCGGACGCTCACCGAGCCACGCGCGGTCCAGGCCTGGATCGGCGATTCCGGCACGCGGTCGCAATCCCGCCCATTCTGTCGCGGAACCGCCTCGCTCGCGACTCCTCAAGACCCTTGTTTGCACGAAGGGGATCCCGTAAAATGCTGTGCGCAGTAATCGATCGTCATTCACGTGGGGACCCGTCGCCGTCGGGCCAGCGACGACGCGTCAGCCTGCCAAGTACCCACCACCGCGACCCGTGCAGAGGCGGCCGCACCAGGGCGAGCTTAATGTTCTTGGAAGGAATATCTTCGATGAATACCCCACTCGATCCAGACCCGCAGGACAACCCCGTTCATGCCGAAGGGGCCCCCCTCGTTTCGAGCCCGGAGCGCACGCGACGGGTCCGTTGTTCGTCGATCGCCGCCCCTTGCAGGATGTCCGTCGTTTCGCGTTCCTCTTTTCGACGGTCGACTTTCCCCGCCCTCGTCCTCGCGTGGATCACGACAACCGCCGGCGTCACAGCCGGCGCCGAGGTCGCGGCCACGGCCACGCACAACGGAGTGCTGTCCGTCATCCCCGCCAACCCCAGCGAAGTCTGCGGGACCGAGCACCCTGACGCCGTCTTTGAACGATTCCAAGCCGCCATCGCGCGAGGCGACATCCCCAATCCCGCCGCACGCGCGCTCGCGCCCGTCGCCCCGCGTATGCCCCTCCCCGCCGGCGCCGGTGCCAATGCCCTGACACCCAAAGACCTATTCATCTACGAGGACAGCGCCGATTTGCTCAGTACGAACTTCTCCAACGAGCAACTTTTCGTATTCATGGGCGAAGCATCCGCCGCGCTCGTCGGCAAACACGGCGACAACTTCGACTTCATCGCCTTTTTCCTGAATTTCAACGCCGACCACACCGTCGGCGCAGCCTTTTACCTCGGACTCGAAAACCAGACGGCGGGCCTGGGACTCAACAACTTCAATCGACGCCCCTCATACGGCGTCCCCGGCGACAACGTCGAAGGCTGGGTCAACATGTGGAACGTCAACAGCTGGAGCCCCGGAACCGGTTCCAACGCCGGATTCACACGCCTCGTTCTCGGACAGGAATTCGAACATCGCTGGGCGTTGTTCCTCGACCCCATCGCTGGCGGAAGGACCCTTCAAGGCGATAACGGCCCGTGCGGACGAGGAAGCCACTGGAACTTCCGTGTTGACGGCCAGGGGTCCGGAATGGAAATCGCGGAGTGGGTCGGAACAAGCCCAGCCCAACGACTCCCCGGAACCCTTCATTTCAACTCCGACATCCTCGGCGTGTTCAGCGCCACCGACCTCTATCTCATGGGTTACCTGTCCCCCAGCGAGACGAACGCCCGCAACTCGGAGCTGCGCTACATGGACGGCGACGGCGGCTGCTCCGGAAGCTACAATGGGCCGATCTTCGACTTCAACGCGTTCCAGATTGCACAAACCAATGGTCAGCGCATCCCAACCGCCGCGGACGCCCAGAAGGACTTTCGCGTGGGCTGGATTATGGTGCACCGCCCGAACGCCCCGCCTACCACCAACGATGTCAACCGCGCCCTCGGCATCATGGAGCAACACCAAACCGACTGGTTCAACGGCGTCCTCGGCATCGGTACGCTGAGCAACTCTATCCGCGAAACGTTCGGAGGTGACTTCGATCAGGACGGTGACGTCGACATCGACGACTACGCAGCCTTCAACACCTGCTTCACCGGTGCTGACACCGAATCGCTCGGCCCTGGTTGCGAAGTATTCGACACCGACGTCGACACCGACGTCGACCTCCACGACTTCGGAAAGTTCATGAACGCGTTCCGCGGCGACTGCGGAGTCTCGATCATCGATCACCCGACCGGCGCCGCCGTCTGCCAAGGGGAGCCGGTAGTCTTCAGCGTCGACGCCAACGGTGTTACCGGCGGATACCAATGGACCTACCGGGGAATCCCCGTCCTCGGCGCCACCGGACCGTCCTTCCCCGTAAATTCCGTCGGCCCCAACACCACGGGCGAGTATCGCGTCTCGGTCTTCGGCGACTGCTACACCGCTCATTCCGACATTGCCACCCTCACCATCCACGACGCCCCCATATTCACCGCCCACCCGGAAGGCGCCGCCACCTGCGAGATGGCCTCAGTTGAACTCGCCGTCACCGCTGACGGTGTACCCCCGCTAACATACCAGTGGCAGTTCATGGGATCCGACATCCCCGGCGCCAACGCGACAACCCTCATCATCGAAAACGTCCAACTCGTCGACCTCGGCCAATACCGCTGCGTTATCACCGATGGCTGCGGACTGGACTCGACGTCCGAGTCAGCCTCCGTCTTCTTCTCCGATCCGGCAGACATCACCCTGCAACCGGAGAGTGACACCGTCTGCGCTGGCGACGTCATCACGCTCACCAGTTCGTCCAGTGGGGCAGCCACTTTCCAGTGGTTCAAGGACGACGAACCCGTCGCCAACGGCAATCAACCGTTCCTCTTTATCCCCGACGCATCCTTCGACGACGCCGGAACCTACCACGTCGTCGCAACCGGCGCCTGCAACGTCGACGTCTCAGGTGACGCCGTCAT
>JAJDDS010000311.1 GCA_029260195.1 Phycisphaerae bacterium | reverse complement strand
AAGGAGCTACGTGAATTGACGCAAGAGCGCCAGTTCGAGAAGGACCAGGCGTTTATTGAGAAGGAGCGTGCGTTCATCGCGAAGCACCTGGCCGGACAGCGCACGAAGGAAGCGCAGGGACGACGTGCGCGGTTGGAGCGGCGGATGGCGGATGGTGAGTTCGTGATGGAGAAGCCGGCTGCTCGGAAGGCGACGAAGCTGAAGTTCGATCGGGCGACGGTGCGCGGGGGGACGGCGCTGCGGGTGGATGAGTTGGCGAAGCAGTATGACGAGAAGCGGTTGTTCGCGGGGCTTCGGTTTCAGGTGCAGGGTGGGGAGCGGTTCGGGATCACGGGTCCTAACGGGACGGGGAAGTCGACGCTGCTGAAGATTTTGACGGAGGAGGTGGAGGCTGACGCGGGGACGTATGAGTTCGGTCCGAAGTTGTCGGTGGGGTACTACGCTCAGGAGGCGGTGGATCTGGATCCGTCGACGAATCTGGTGGATCAGGTTCGCGAGGCGCGTGGTGAATTCAGCGAGCACGAGGCGCGGTCGTATCTGGGTCGGTTTCGGTTCAGCGGGGAGGACGTATTCAAGAGTGTCGGGTTGTTGTCGGGGGGGGAGCAGTCGCGGTTGCGGTTGGCGAAGTTGATTTTGAGCGAGCCGAGCATGCTGGTGCTGGATGAGCCGACGAATCATCTGGATATTGCGTCATGCGAGGCGTTGGAGTCCGCGCTCGGGGCGTTTCCGGGGACGATTATCGTGGTGAGTCACGATCGGTATTTTCTGGATCGGATGGTGGATCGGTTATTGGTGATGCGTTCGGAGGGGTGTCAGGTGTTCGCGGGGAACTACTCGGGGTATGTGAAGCAGTTGGAGCACGAGGGTTCTGGGCCCGCCGCGGGCGTGAAACCGCTCCCTTACGGTCGCGGCTCTGATGACACATCACACTTGCCGCGCGGAAAGAAGGGCAAGCGGAGGCGTGGTTCCGGGGGGACGGGGGCGCGAGCGGAGACGTCGCAGTTTGATCGTTTCACGGTGGAGGAGTTGGAGGGGTATATCGAGGCGCGTGAGGGGATGGTGGAGGAATTGCACGCTCGGTTCGCGGATACGGAGTTGTATCGTGATCCGGAGGCGCTGGCGGCGCTGCGTGGGGAACTGGATCGGCTGCAGGGGGAGTTGGATGGGGCTGAGCGGGCTTGGAGTGAGCGGGCGGAGGGGTAGGGGGTGTGGCGCGAATGTCGAAAAGCGAATCGCGAATCGCGAATGAAGCAAGAAGGCGTCAGTGCGTGTTTCGTTTCAGAAGTGGCGGCGATTCTGAAATACGACCCGTAACAGTGAGGGAGCGGTTTGGGGGGCACTGAACGGGACCGCTTCCTTACGGGCGCGGCTCTGTTAAGAGGCCATTTGCGTGAAACACTACGTTGTCAGGGATCCGTCGTCAGCAGGGGGCTCTCGCTGATGGCTTTGGCGATTCGTGGATCGATATTCCGATTTCCCTACGGGGTCATTCCGGCGAGCTGCGCGAGTTCCATAAGCCGTTGCGCACGTTTGCCTATCGGTGAGGTGCCGCCCGGGATTGAGGTGCGTGGTTTGGAGACGCCGTCCGCGTCGAACTCGCAGTATTGCCCGTCAGTGGGCATCGTCTCCTTCTGTCCGGGGACGGGAACGGATTTCACCTTCACGGGTTTGTTTTTGGTCTTCTTTGTGAAGTAGATGCGATTTTTTGGTCCGAGGATGATGTCGAGAATGAAGGTCGTGCCCTCGGCTGTGACGGCGACGAAGTCGGACTGGGCGACGGGCCAATCGCCCCAGAATACGGCTGTTCCGCCGGAGCCCATTTGCAGGCGTCCGTGGGTTGGGTCGACGTAGGCGGTGGCGGTGGCGGTGGCGATGGTGTCGAGTCGGGGTCCGAAGAGTGCGCAATAGGTTTTCGTGTGGTTCTTGAACACTCGCGTGACCTCGAATTTGATGAGGAATCGGTCGGCGGTGACGGTTGTTCCGGTGTCGATGGGAATGGTTGCGGTTCCCGTGTCGGGGAGTTTATTGAGATTGATGAATATGTCCTCCGGAGGACCGGACTCTTTGGGGATGAGGAAGCCGGTGATTTTGACCTGGACGTCTTTGGGGAGGAGGTTCCTCGGTGGATCGGGGCATTGGGGGCAGGTGTGCCATGGCGTCTCGCATTGCGAGCAGCCAAGGGTCGCACATGCCAGTATGAGACAGATTGAAAGTAGTTTTCGCGTCATGTTATGAACTCCCATCGAGAAGTTGTTGCGAAGAATCGGTCGGTCGCTGTTCCCAGTTCATCGTTTTGCTTAGTGCAGCGGCTGTGAGAAACGCGATGAGCGGGACGGCTGGATTGCACATGT
This sequence comes from Phycisphaerae bacterium, assembly GCA_029260195.1. GTDB lineage: Bacteria > Planctomycetota > Phycisphaerae > UBA1845 > UBA1845 > OFTM321. The sequence goes on along the minus strand of JAJDDS010000311.1, from coordinate 1,524 downwards.
ACTGAAAGAGGGAATAGGCGACTGCGCTTGCGAGCGTTGCTGTGAGACCGACGCCGATGATGTACGTGATGCGAGCGCGGATTCGTGCGTCTGTTCGCCTGATGACGACAATTCCGAGTGCGGCGGCGATAGTGTTCAGTGCGAAGGTGTGGGAGCGTCGGGGCAAACGCACGGACATGGATCGCATGAGTGTGTCGATGACCGAAGCCTGGGCGTAGAGGTCGTGAATGCGCCTTCCGTCGGGATGTTCGCGCGGTATCACTTGCCTCCGGATGTCTCCGACGATTACGAGTTTTCCATTGAATCGCCGGCGCAACTGTTCTGGAGTCGCACTGAAGACGTCGCGGTAGTCGATCGAGGAGTCCCTGAGCACTTCGTCCGGGGGGATATTGACGAGAACGTCGCCCATGAGATCGCCGGCTTGTACACCGAAGTCGCGATTGGCGATTTCCTCCTCGCGCACCGCGGAGAGCACGATGCGCTTGGGTTCTCCGACAGGCTTCCGGGCTCGACGTTGGAATGAGTCGCGTTTCCAGTGGAGGACGTCGAGGGACTCTGATTTTCGGTTGAGGACGAGCGAAGCATTGGTTCCGGGGTGGTTGAATGACGCGACGGCGGCGAGCGCGAAAGAAAGGCGCGGCGGGCTGAGCCCGCGTTTCTTGGTGATGTTCATTCGCCAAGGGTCGTCGACATTGAGTGTTCCTGAGGCGACGCCCCATTGGACGGTGGGTGCGATTGTCGCGCTCACATCGGGCATTCCGTCTTCATCCAGTGCCCAGGTCTTCAGGGTGACGGTTACGTCGGCGCCGGCTTGCCTGAGTGCTTCGGCGCCGCGCACGAAGTGGGGGTCGTATTCGGTTTGCCCTCGGAAGGTGATGGCCCAGGCGACGGCGCGGGTGTTGGCGGGTGCGAGTATCTCCATCAAACGCCCGTGCAGGCGGCGGAGGCTCTTGGGAATTCGTGCGTCGACACCGGGCAAACCTTGTTCGTGGGCGATGCGTGTGGGGTCGGTGTCGTCTGTCAAGGTGATTACAGCCACATCTTTGAATGCGTCGACGTGTGGGGAGAAGGCTGTCGTGTGTGTGGTCAATTCTTCGAACCAAGCGTTCGTGGGTGTCCAACGGAACACGATGGGCACGCCGACGCGCTGGGCGAAAAGCGCCGCGAGGAGTACCACTGCGGTAGTGGCGACGACGCGGTGGGACCGTGTCAATGCGCGATAGCGTGTTCGGAGCACATAGACCGCGCTGTCTCGTCTGGCTTCGATGGTCTCATCGTTGAGGAATCTCTCGATGTCGCGTCCAAACTCGCCGGCGGTCTGATATCGTCTTCCGGGGTCCTTTGTCAGCGCTTTGAGGACGATGGTGTCGAGATCGGCGGATAGTCCGGGCTCGACGCTCGACGGCGGTGGTGCCTGGGCGTCGGTGATGTTGTTGAACATCGTTTTGAGATCTGCAGAGACGTCGTACGGAAAGCGACCGGTGAGCAAGCGGTAGAGGATGACGCCGAGGGCGTAGACATCGG
>JAJDDS010000032.1 GCA_029260195.1 Phycisphaerae bacterium | reverse complement strand
GCGTCATCACTCCGCTGCTCACCCGCTCCCCCGCGCCCACCGGGAACAACCAGCCGACCCCGCACGCGAGTTGAGGCAATTCACGCTGCGCGCGCGCCGGTTCGCGCGCCTCCCCCGGCGCCAATTCATCCGCGTCACCTTACTCCGATCGCCATGCCGCCACTGCCGCGCGCGTGTTCGCCGTCGCGTCACTCTGGCGCCCGCTTGGCACGCGACGTGATGGACCGGTCGTGGAACCTGCAACGACATTTCGGAGAATCTCCATGCGCGCCTCGTCATCGACCCACGGCAACGACGCTCCAACGCAACTCGCGCCGGCACCGTTCCCGCGAACCGTGCCGCGCTCGTTCCTCGCCGCGATGGTCACCGTTTCCGCGTGCCTCGGACTCCACAGTCGCGTCCGCGCCGCCCCTCAAGAAGTCCGGCTTCAATACGTTTCAAGATACAGCCACGAGGAGTTCAACCACGACCACCAGACCGGCGTCGAGAAGATCTGGGGCAGCTACGCTCTGGTAAGTTCAAGCCTCGCCCTCGCCCTGATCGACGTCGAGGCGTTGACGGTGGACGGCACGAACCAGGTCGTCGATCGACTTGAGGGCGTCGATGTCTACACCACCGTGACTCGGGAAGATGGCTACGCCTACGCCAATCTCCGTATGGGCGGCCTGGCAGTCATCTTCATCGATCCGATGGACCTGACGATCACCCTGATTCGCGAAATCGCCGAAGCGGGGGTCTACTTCGAAAAAATGTGCGTCGACGGTGATCGACTATACGTCGCCGCCCACGGATACGGGATGCGCATTTACGACCTCACGGACCCGGCGTCGCCGCAACTGATCGGCGGGCTGACGGACGGTTTCGACGATGCGTTCGCTGTCGCCGTCAGTGGTCAGACCGCCTATGTCGCCGACGGCGCCGGTGGATTGAAAATCGTCGACGTGTCAAACCCATCCCTCTCGGTCATCGTCGGCGGCGAGACACCTGCGTCGTCGTCCGGCACCGCCGAGGACGTTCTGATCCGCGGCGATCACGTCTACGTTGCCTCCGGTGGCGCCGGAGTCGCGGTCTACACGATCGGCGACATCGAGTCGCGCGCGATCTACGACACGCCCGTCTGTGCCAAGCACCTGGCACTCGTCGGACGCCACCTAGCCGTCGCGGACATCGGCGGCGTCGAGCTCTTCGAGATCGCACCCGATGGATCACTCGCCCACGTCGCCGGTGAGTCCGGGCGGCGGCGAAGTTGGGGAGGCACCGATGTGAGCTTGCGCCTTTGGCACGGCGTAGCCGGGTGGGAAGACGACAAGATACTAACCGCCAATTGGGATTCGACGGACGTCTACGAGATCGTCGACGCCGCGGTTGGCACGCAGGCCGACCTCACCATCTCACGCGATCGACTCCGTTTCGCGCCTGATGGCGGAGCTATCATCGTCGAACTTAAGAACGAGGGGTGCGAGACACTGCAGGTGTCGAACATGTACGTGACGCAACCAACGTTTTGGCTTTCGGCGACTCAAGCGACGTTGGAGCCAGCTGAATCGCTCGACTTAATCGTATCGTACGCCGGTGGGCAACCCGGATCCGCCATGCTCATGATTGAATCCAACGATCCCGATGAGGATCCCGCACCGATCCAGCTCTACGGCGACACCGAATACCTCGACCCCACGGAGCCTGCCCCGACCTTCACCCTCGAATCATGGACCATGGACCACCAGTCGCACGAGTACCATTACGACACATTCGACCTTTCATCGTGCAACGGGAAGATCGTCTTCTTCCACGTCTTTGGGGTTGGGTGACCAGCCTGCCTGCCCGCGGTCGCGGACATTCAGAACACCACCGTCAAGGAATTCCAAAACGACCCACGCGTGGTCACCGCCATTGTGAGCCAAGTCGACAGCCGAACGGAACTCGATACGTTCTGGACCAATCTGTACCTGCGCGGACAGATGCTGTTCGATCCGACAGCCCACGTTGGCAACGTGCTCTATCAGCAGCCGTACGGCGGCGTGCCGTTCTCACGAGGGTGGATCATCGGCGCGGACCAGACCGTGATCGCCCCCATCTTCGGCCACGACCCGACGCGGGTGATCTCGATCATCTACGACCACGTCGTCGCGCTCTCGCCGCCGGGCGACCGAGACGGGGACGGCGACACGGACCTGGACGACTACGCCGCGCTGGTTGGCTGCGTCGCCGGCCCCGACACCAACTACGCCACGCCGCATTGCCGGCTGTTGGACCTGGACAACGACGGTGACGTCGACCTGCGCGATTTCGGCGCGTTCCAGGCTGCGTTCACCCAAACGCCCTGACCCCGCGCCGCACCGACCGCTGCCCGATCCCGCCCCTGTGCGGATCGATGCCCGGAGGACTTGCCAAGACGCCGACGTACCCGTAGAAACGGGGACCGCTATGCGGACGGACGTTGCGGCTAGGCTGCGAGGCTGTGCGCCGGGACGAATCGAGCCGAATCCGAGCGCTGTAGCGCCGCCGCGTTCAGGTGGCGCGAACGCGAACCGACGTTCGCACTGCGCGTCGCCATCCATCGGGGATGGCGTTGCATCGTCATGTCGGACGGCATGGGGGTGGCACATGTATCGCGTACGCGGCACGAGGCGAGGACGATGCCGCCAAACATCGCAACTGACCCGACGAAAGGCAGACAATGATCAAATTCGGACCCGGGAATCTGCGTATTCCGAAGTTCGAGAAGCCGGTTTACATCGTATCCGGCGGATTGACCGACTATCGCAAACGCTATCCCGAAAAGAACAGCAGCCAGTTATGCACCGAAGCGCTTCGGATGGCCGTCGAGGAAAACGACCTCAAGATTTCGCCGGAGGAGTTTCGGCGGTCGGTGAACTGGTGCGTCTACTCGCAATTCGCCGACCACTTCGGTGATCAGCTACTCGCTGCCTCGAAGATCCACGACTACCTCGGCTTCGACCCGCTGGGGAACATCGAAGTCAAGACCGGCGGCGCCACGGGCGGTTCGAGCGTGTTGGCTGCGGCGCAGGCTGTTGCGTCCGGTTACGCGACGTGCGTTCCCGTCGTTGGATGGGAACGCATGGACGAAGTACCCACCAAGGTCGGCAACTCTTACATCGCCAGCGCCGCCTGCAAGGACTTCGAGAGCGAACTTGGCTGGATGTACGCAGCCTACTACGCGCTGATGGCTCAACGGTATCAGTACGAGAATGAAGTTCCGCATGAGACGCTGGCGAGAATCGCCTGCAAGAACCACGAGTACGCCTGCCACTCGCCGTTCGCGCAGAACCCCGGCAAGTACACCGTTGAAGACGTACTCAAGAACGACGTCGTCGCGCACCCGCTGACGTTCCTGGAGTGTTGCGTCATGAGCGTCGGAGCAGCCGTCCTCATCCTCGCGGACGAAGAGACTGCGTTCAAGATGACCGACAATCCAATTCGTCTGACCGCGATCTGCGGCGGAACGCACACTCTGCGAACAGCCGACCGGCGTCACATGCCGATTCTTCTCTTGCCGAACGAGACCGAAGATACCTACAAGGACTACTTCAGCCACAACCGCAAGGATTGGCCTGGATTCAGCTCGTTCCTCGCGTCGCGGATGGCGGCCTATCTCGCGTACAACATGGCTGGGATCAAGGATCCGGTCGAGGACTTCGACATTCTTGAGACGCACGACGCGTTCACCATCAGTGACGTTCAGACCTACGAAGACATCGGACTGCGTCCTTACGGGCGCGGTCGCGAGTTCATCGATTCGGGCGAAGCGTATCTCGAAGGCAAGCTGCCGACGAACATGTCCGGCGGGCTGATCGGAACCATGCACGCCGTCGGCGCCACCGGGATCTTCCAACTCGTTGAGCTGATGTGGCAATTGCAGGGCCGATACGACCGGTATCACGGCGATCCGGAGATGTGGTCACGGTACGGCAAGAAGAAACCGGCCGACTGGCGCAGCCTGCAGGTTCCGAACGCGAAGCGCGGATGCGCGATCTCGCACGCCGGTACCGGCAGCCACGTGACCTGCGCGATCGTTGAGAAGCCGTGAATTCAGAATACTGACGACTGACAACTACAAACTGACAACTCTCCTTGGAGATAGCGGATATGGCGATTGATTGGCCGACGACGACCGCGGAGGTTCTCGACAACGAGCCGCTGGTCATCAAGAATCAAAAAGACTGGTACCACATTCACAGCTACGGCGGGTGGGGCAAGTTTTTCCAGGGGCTTCGCGAGTCGAAGCTGCTGGCGACGCGCTGCACGAACTCGGAGTGTGGCGAGAAGGATCTGTGGCTTCCGCCGCGGTGCGAATGTGTGGACTGTTGGCATCCGACT